>JAKLDZ010000016.1 GCA_022703255.1 Myxococcota bacterium
GTCGATGGCCATCGCCTTCGCTCCGGAAGTGCCGGCCAGCGACACCGGCTTGCAGACCCCCGACTCGCACGCACCGCCCTGGCAGTCGTGACCGCACTCCCCGCAGTGCTTCGTGTTCGCGAGGACCTCCGTCTCGCACCCGGGCGAATCGTCACAGTCTGCCCGGCCCGATGCACAACCGTCGGGCGCCCCCGAGTCCACGGGACGCTCTCCCGCCAGCCCGTCGAGCTCCGTGGTCAGCAGACAACCGGTGTGCGGCAGCACGCACGCCAGCGCAGCCAACGCCATCCCTGCGGACCATCGCAGGAGACGGACTCGGCGGACGTCGGGGAGCATGCGAGCCATGGGACACAGCATCCTAGCAAAGGGATGGCCGTGCGTGCAGCCTCGCTGCGAGCCATGTCCCGGAAGCCCTGACGGTCGGCTCCCAGTCGAGCCGACGGTTCACCCGAGCGCTTTGCCGATCTGCTCCCCCAGCTCCGCGCAGCACGAGTCGTAACGCAGGTCCGGGCTCCCCTGGGCGTCCACGTGGATCCGCACGTTGACCGCGCCCCGCTTGTGGTGGGGACACCGGATCCCTTCGAGACGGGACCCGATGCGCCGGGCAAGCTCCTCGATCGGCAGGCGAATGCGCATGTCGGTCAACTGCTCCAAGGGCAGCGTCCGGCTGCCTACGCTCACGGTCACCTTGACGAGCATGTCCGGATCTCAGCCGATTGCCTCGGCCTTGGCCAGCGCGATGTCGGGGCGAGCGCTCAGAGCGAGCCAACCTCCACGAGCTCGTAGGCGCGCGCTCCCAGCCCGAGCTGCTCCGCGTACGCGAGCTGAATCGTGCCGTCGTGCTCCGGGTAGCTCAGCTGATCGATCCGCTTGCCCGATGCCGAGGCCACCAGATCCATGGCTGCCTGGTCCAGGGCCACGGGATCCGACGACAGGGCGAAGCCGATGTCCTTCGCCACCCGATCGGAGCCCTTGCCGAGGCAGTCGCAGTCGCGCGTGATGTCCACCAGACCGAGCACGTACACGATCCTGTGCGCGAGCGCCTGAACGACCCCCAACGCGTGCTCGACCATCTTCTCCTGCAACCCTCTCGAGCTGCTGTCCCACCGGAACCCGATGGCGTCGCTCGAGCACTGCGCAATGCACTCCCCGCACCCGATGCACGCCGCGTCGTCGAGCTCCGCCCGTGCGCCTTCCCCCGGCGCAAGCGCGCCGCTCGGGCAGTGATCGATGCACTCGCCGCACGCCGTACACCGCGAGGCCTTCACGAACGGGTGCGTGTCGCTGTGCTGCGCCAGCTTGCCTTTGCGCGAGGCGCATCCCATGCCGAGGTTCTTGAGCGTCGCGCCGTAGCCCGTGGCGAGGTGGCCGGTCGCATGCGACACCACCACCGCGCAGCGCGCGTGAGCCATCGCTTCGGCAACCCCCACCTTCGAGAAGTGGCGACCCGGGATCTCCACGCTCACCTCGAGGTTCCCCTCGACGCCATCCGCGGGGACGAACACCGCACCGGCGCGCTCCAGCGTGAAGCCGTGGCGCGCCGCCACCTCCGCGTGTTCGGGGCCCGACGATCGCGGCCCCGTGTAGAGCACCGCTGTGTCCGTGAAGAACGGCCGTGCGCCCGCGGCGCGCAGGCGCGCTGCAACGACACCGGCTACTTCGGGGGGGAGCATCGTGCGCAGCGGTGGCTCACCGACATGGACCTTGATCGCAGCGAGGTCCTTGCGCTGCACGAACGAGAGCGGGCGGGCTGCGTCGAACAGCTTCTCGACGGCGGTCGGCCAGCACTTCCTTTGGGAATCGGGGACACGACACAGGTGGACACGGGACGGCATTGGGGAGGGGATCATGAACGGTCCGCGGCGGAAGACAAGCGAGCGATGAGCGAGGGGGGCGTTGCGGCGGTCGCGGGAGGGGACGATGCGGGGCGGGGCGGGCCCGGATTTGTGCAATGCAACAAATCCCTTCCCCGGTCGGCCCTGCCTCTGGTATAGGCCTTCGCAGAGGGATTTCGCGATGATCAAGAAGCTCGATCTGGGACCTGCGCACAAGGAAGTCTTCGCAGCAGCAACACCGCTCGGATTGATCGGTCTGGCGATAGGCTGCGCGGCCCTGACCCCCATCGCCTTTGGCAAGGGGTTGGACGTGGCGGGGCTGAAGACGGCGGCGATGTACTGCCTGCTGTTCGGTGCGGGCGGCCAGCTGATCGCGGGGCTGATGGAGCTCACGAACAAGAACCTGTACGGCGGGACGCTGTTCACGGCCTTCTCGTTCAACTGGGTGATGAACTGGTGGGCGCTCGACGCGCTGTCGGGGGGCACGACGCCGAGCTCCGCGATCGTGTTGTCGGTCGACGTGGCGTTCCTGGTGATCTTCGCGGTGATGACGTACGGGTTTGGCTTCTACAGCAAGCTGCTGTTCCTGTTCCTGCTCGACATCGACCTGATGTTCGTCTGCCGGATCCTCAAGGAGGTCACGCACGCGGCTGCGCTGAACCTCCCGATCGCGATCCTGACGGTTCTGCTTGCGCTGATTGCGCTCTACATTGCCTTCGCGATGCTCATCAACCCGACGGCGAACCGGGCGATCTTCAAGATGCCCGCGGCTCCGATGTTCCGGGCGACGCCGAAGGCCACCTTCGACTTCTCGCTGCGCAGGGCGGTGTTCGAGGCGCTCTACGATTGGTGGAGGGATCGCGCCTTCGAGACGCTCGAGGTGGACAAGCTCCGGGAGAAGGTCGGTGCGAAGCTCGAGGGACGACGCCTCGAGCCCGACCTGCACTACCTCGCCGAGCTCGGGGCCGTCGCCATCGAAGGCCCGTCCGAGGGCAAGCCGATCCGCTCGGTGCGCCTCACTGCCGCGGGGATCGACTTCTATGAGCAGACGATCCTTCAGAAGTACGCAGGCTGACCCGACCGTCGCTTCGCCTCGCCCACCCCATCCGGGATCCCCCGCCTCGTTGGCGCGTAATCTACTCGCCCCCTTCCGCGATGCGGAGTAGAGTCTCGCGCGCGCATGTCCACCTCCGAATCGATGGTCGGTGCCGTCCTCAACGGCAAGTGGCGCCTCACCAAGCTCCTTGGTGAAGGCGGCATGGGCGCGGTCTTCGCCGCCGATGGTCTGCAAGGCCAGGGCACGCGGGCCATCAAGGTCCTGCACGCCGAGTTCGTCAACGAGCCGCAGATCCTCGAGCGCTTCTTCAAGGAAGGACAGGCCGCTCGTCAGCTCCAGCATCCAAACGTCGCGCAGGTCTTCGAGTACGGCCAGGCCGAGGACGGAACCCCCTACCTCGTCATGGAGCTGCTCCACGGCATCGCGCTGTCCGAATACGTGCAGCCCGGCAAGGCCGTCCACATCCAGCAGGCCGCTCCGATCATCTACGGTGTCCTGCAGGCCCTCGTCGCGGCCCACTCTCAGGGCATCGTCCACCGCGACCTCAAGCCCGACAACATCTACCTCGTGCCCGACGCTGCCGGCCGCTACAACGTCAAGGTCCTCGACTTCGGCATCGCCAAGGTCATGGACGCCGCCGGCGGCATGGGCTCCAAGACCCGCACCGGCGTGCTGCTCGGCACCCCGGGCTACATGAGCCCCGAGCAGATCAAGAACGCCAAGGCCGTCGACCCCCGCTCCGACCTGTGGTCCGTCGGCGTCATCTTCTACGAAATGGTCACCGGCCAGCTCGCCTTCGAAGCGGCCACCGACTTCGCGCGCCTCACCGCAGTGCTCACCCAGGACCCCAAACCCATCGCACAGGTGGCCCCGCACCTCGCCATGTGGTCCGAGTTCTTCGACCGCGCGATGGCGCGCGATCCGGACCGACGCTACGCCTCGGCCGACGAGATGGCTCGTGCGCTCATCACCACTGCGCGCGCGCAGGCGGGCGCTGCCGTCCTGCCCACCGCCGAGTTCCGCACCGTCGCCGTGCAGCAGGCCCTCGCCGCCACCCAGAGCGACTACGTCCAGTCGCCGCTCAAGCGCGAGGGAACCACGCAGGCCTCCGCTCAAGCTCCCGACGGCATGCAGCCAGTGCGCGCTCCGATGCCCTCGGTGCGCGTGGTCGCCCCTCCCCCTGCGACCGGCGAAAGCCTTCGTCCCTCCGCGCAGCCCGGCGGCATCCAGCCCCTGTGGGTCGCGTTCATCGCGGTCGCCTGCGGAGCTCTCGGCTTCGCCGCCGGCTTCGTTGTGGCCTGGGCCGTGTTCGCCCGCTGACCTCCCCCGCGCGCCCGGCCGATCCGCCCACCCCGTACCCGATCGGCTTTTTCCTCTCACATCTCTTGGTCCGTTCCTCCCGAACGCGCTAACAGGCATACGACCCGGGAATCCCCTCGGACCTGATCTGTTGTCCCGGAAGGTCCGAGCGCGTCGCCGCCGAGGCGACGGGGCCGCCGCTCTGTCGGCAACACAGTCTGTTCGAGGAGTCTTGATCATGCGCAACGGCGTTCTTCTCATCGCGGCCATCCTTGCCCTGGTCAGCTCGGCTGCGTGTGGCGGTGCGAAAAAAGACGAGGTCAAGGATCCGTCCTCCGCAACCTCTGCCCAGGCCCCTCGCGCCGCGTTCACTCCCGATCAGGAGCAGGCGCTCGACAAGGCGGAGGCCGAGACCGGCGCCCAGGGCTTGAGCATCGACGAGCAGATCCTCAAGCTCTGCCCCACCGTCCGCCCCCCGGAGTTCGACTACGACTCCTCCAAGGTCAAGACCAGGTTCCGCTCCACCATCGGCGAGCTCGCCGAGTGCATGAAGACCGGCGGACTCAAGGACCGCGACGTGCTCCTCGTCGGTCACGCGGACCCGCGCGGGGAGGACGACTACAACATGTCCCTCGGCGGTCAGCGGGCCAGCGCCGTGCGCGGTGCGATCATGTCCTTCGGGATCGAGCAGCGCAGGATCGACGTGAGTTCGCGCGGAGCCCTGGATGCAACGGGCACCGACGAAGCGGGGTGGGCGAAGGATCGACGGGTCGACATCAAGCTGAAGATGTAAGCGCGACGGCATGGCGAGCGACGATCGACACGGCAAGGGAGGCTTCCCTGCTCCGCGGGGTCAGGGCTTCCCTGACCCGCGCTCGACGCTGATCGGCCCGGGACCAGCGCAGCGGACTCCGCCGCTTCCGCCGGTCGTCCCTCCGCCCCTCGTGCCGAGCGCGCGTCCCCCGGCTCCTCCTCCCCCTCGCGTACCGAGCGCGCGTCCCCCGGCTCCCCCTCCCCCTCGCGTACCGAGCGCGCGACCTCCGGCTCCTCCTCTGCCTCGCGTGCAAACGGAGACCCCTCCCATCCCCCTCGTCACGGCGAGAGCTCCGCAACCTCACACCCCGTCGCGGCTCCCGCCAACCTTCGGCTTCGCGGTCCCCTCTCCCCAGCCCGCCACACCCGTGGCGTTCGGCGCCCACGACTCCCCGGCCCCGCCGCTGTGCTTCCCCTCGGCGACGCCGCCTGCTCCTCCCCTGGCCGGAGCGCCTCCGGTCCCCATGCCGCGCGCCGTTCCGCGATGGGCATCCGGGCAGGATCCGGTGTTCGATCGCTTGGGCGGAGCTGGTGTGACGCGCGGCACGGTCTTCGCGATCATGTCTGCGGCAGCGCATCTCGCGCTGCTCGGCGTGGTGTTCCTGGGAGGATCGACGCCGTCGCACTCGCCCGACGACGACCTGGTCGACGTGTCGATCGAGCCTGCGCTGGGGCAGCCGCACGGCGCGATGGATGGGAAGGGGTTGGGCTCGCACATCGAGAGCTTCGTGCCGCCGCAGCATCACGCTGCGCCGCGACAGGCTGCTCCGACGCCTCCGCTGACGGATCCCGACGGGCCGCCGGTTCCGATCGCGTCGGCCTCGGCCTCTTCTTCCGCCGAGCCAGCATCCTCTGCGCCTCCGGCTCCCGATTCCAGTGCGGCGGCGTCCGCTGCGCCCGGCCCCTCTGCGGGGGATCCCTCCACGCCCGTCGGCAGTGCGAACGTCGCACCGGGCATCGGCTCCCCCGATGGCTCCGAGAACGGCACCGGCGTCGCGCCGCCCAAGCCCAAGATGACGTCCGTGTACGCCGGCGTGCTCGCAGGTTGGTTCGGGTCACGATTCAATGTGCGCGGCCTCGGCCTGTCCCCCGAAGAGCTCAAGAAGCTCAGCGTGCGCGTCTCGATCTCGATCTCGCCCGATCGACGCGTCACCGGCTTCTCGCTCGCGGGCACCAGCGGCCACGCCGGCTACGACGAGGAGGTGCGTCGCACCGTGGCGAGCATCCAGGCGAGCGGCGTCTCGCTCCCCGAGCCGCCTGACGGCAGCACGCCTCCGGAAAACTTCACGGTCCGCTTCCGTCCTCTCGTCATCCACTGAGAAGCCATGAAACGGTCGCTCTGGTCGTCTGCAGTCGTTCCCGCCATTGCCCTCGCCTCCCTCTCCGCGCACGCCGATCCCTCGGATCCTCCTGCGCAGGGACAGGCGGAAGACGAGGAGGTGGTGGTCGACGTCACGACGGCGGTGAGCCAGCTTCCGATGCTGCTGATCATCGCAGCGACGGAGCGGGACCAGGAGCTCGCCGACGAGATCCGCCGGCAGATCGAGTTCACCGGGGTATTCGCGACGCCGTCGCCGAAGTCCCTCGGGCTCAAGCCGGGGCTCCCCGATCGCAACCGTTGGCCGGGGCTTGCCCAGGCCGCCGTGCTCGTGGAGCGGGAAGCGCGCGCAGAACCTCAGTTCCCCGTCGCGCGTACGAGCACGCACCTGCGGAATCTTCGCGACGAGATCCGTCGCCGCGAGCTGACGGAGTATCCGGGCACGAGCGCGATGACGGCCCCGGTGCTCGCCGACGCGATCATGGAGGACGTGCTCGGAGTGCGCTCGCACATGTCGGGCAAGCTGCTGGTGACCGACGCGACGACGCGGGGTGAGCGAACGATCCGCGTGCTGTCCCCCGACGGGCAGCGCAACCGTCGGATCAGCGGCTTCGGGAGCCTCGCGCGGGGAGGCGACTTCGGCCCCAACGGCACCGTCTACTTCGCCTCGGAGGACCCTTCGGGCAAGCTCGCGCTCTTCCGCGAGGGCCAGTCCAAACCCGTGCAGCTCAGCGTCCCGGGCTACGTGCAGAGCATCGCCTTCGCCCCCGACGCCCGCTCGGTGGTCGTGTCCATGGGGCAGGGCAACGTCGTGCAAAGCTGGTCCGGCCCCTCTCTCGATCAGCTCCGTCTGGTCACCGTCGGCACCGATCGTACCGCGCTCTCGCCCTCGGTGGCATCCGACGGCGACGTGGTACACGCGGTGGGGCCGGCGGCCGGACCGATGTCGGTGGTGGTGGGTGGAAAGACCGTGACGCCGCCCGGAGTCTGGGCAGCGCAGCCTGCGTTCTGCTCGACGCGCACGGAGCGGCGGGTGGTGTACATGGTTCGAGCGGGGGCTCATTGGGACGTGCGCATCACGAGCCTGAGCAACGGGCTCACGCGCACGGTCGCGCACGGAATGGCGCCGAGCTGTTCGCCGGACGGGCGGACGGTGGCGTTCTGGGCGTTGGGACGCACGCTCAAGGGGCCGGGGATCTACACGGTGGGCGACGAAGGGGGGCTGCCGCACAAGGTCTGGACCGGTGAGGCATCGGGACTGCGTTGGCGCGAGGGAGAGCCGCTGCCGCCGAGTCGCGTGGACAAGGTGGCACCCGCTGCGCCCGCGCCTCGCTGACGCGAAGCCCCTCCGCTCACCTCGCCGTGACAAGCGCCCCACCGCGGTCTACGCTCTTGGAGATCATGAATCGAGCGACCTCGGTCTGGTATTTCTTCGGGCTTCTTGTCGTGGGTGCGGCGTGCTCGTCGGCGGCCGGCAACGACACCTCTCCCCCCATCACGCCTCCCGTGGACGCGGGAATCGACGTCTCGGCCGGTGGCGCGGCGGGTGCCCCCGGAACTGGAGGTTCGGGCGGTGCGCTCATCTCCACCGACGGCTCCGCGGACTCGGGGTGGGATCCGCCGTTCTGTGCGAACAAGGATCTCACCGGTGATCTCGACAAGGACGGCTACTCGGTGGAGCAGGGCGACTGCAACGATTGCACTCCGTTGATGAACCCCGGGGCATACGACTACCCCGGGGACGGCATCGACGAGGACTGCAACGGCGTGGACGACGACGAGCCGTCGAGCTGCGACGACGGGCTTGCGGAGGATTCGAAGGACGCGATGGACGCGGCGCGAGCGCTGGGGTTGTGTCGAACGGCGAGCGCTGGGGCGACCGGCAAGAGCAAGACCTGGGGAGTCATCAGCGCGGCGTACGTGTTTCCGGATGGAAGCAAGGGCTCGCAGACCCCGAAGACGTTCCAGGGCTGCGTGGGTGACTTCGGCGAGGGGCAGCCGCCCAATCCCGCCTCCTACGGACTGCTGTCCGGCTTCGGAAACTCGTTGGTTCCCCGACAGGGCTCGACGCTCCTCGCCCTGTCCTCCGGCATCGCCCGTTCCGGCGTCGTCGCCAACTCCCCAGGCGGCGCCTTCACCTGCACCCGTTCCGACATGCCTGCCGGCTTCCCCACCCCCTCGAACAACTGCTCGAACCAGCCCCTCGACTCCGAGACCGACGCCTACGACGCGGTCGCGCTCGAGATCGTCGTGCGCGCTCCGACGAACGCGAAGTCGTTCGCCTTCGACTTCGACTTCCACACCTACGAGTTCCCCGACTGGGTGTGCGATCAGTACAACGACTACTTCGTCGCGCTCGTGTCCCCGAAGCGGCTGGGAGCGGACGCGACGGGCAACATCTCGTTCGACACGAAGGGCAACCCTGTGTCGGTGAACAACGCGTGGCTCGAGGCATGCGAGACAGGGACGTACAAGGGCAAGAGCTATCCGTGTTCTCTTGGTGCGGGTGAGCTGACGGGCACGGGATTCGACGGCAGGGGCGCGACAGGATGGCTCGAGACGCACGCGCCGGTGCAGCCTGGGGAGCAGATCACGATCCGCTTCGCCATCTGGGACATGGGAGACGAGACCTACGACTCGACCGTCTTGATCGACAACTTCCGTTGGGACATCGAAGAGATCCCGCCGTCGACCCTGCGGCCGCCCAAGTAGCGGAGCCGCTCGACAATCCTGGCCCCCGGATGTCCGAACAGCGACGAGGACAACGGAACGGGTTGCGCGGGCATCCATTCCGCTGCGATAATCCGCCCATTCATGATCGGGGTCGGGGTATCGCGCTCCGCGCCCTTCGAGGAGGACCATGAGGCTTGGATACGCGCTCTCCAGCGCCACACTGCTTGTGCTGCTCGCCGTCCCCGCATACGCGCAGACGACCACGCAATCGGGTTTCGCTCTCAACCGCTTCGACCCGTCCGAGCGAGGCTCCGACTGGTTCGCGCTCGAGTCCCTCGACCTGCGCGGCCACAACCGCTGGGCCGTCGGCGTCGTCGGTGACTGGGCCTACAAACCGCTCGTGCTCTACGACAGCGCCGGCGACGAGCGCACGGCCATCGTCAAGCACCAGGCCTTCGCACACGTCGGCGCCTCTGCGATCCTTTGGGACCGCGTGCGCTTCGCGCTGAGCGCGCCGATCCTCGCCTACCAGGACGGCGAAGAGGGTCGTTCCGGCAACACGATCTATCCCACCAAGACCGGCGGCGGCATCGGCGATCTGCGCCTCGGCGCCGACGTCCGCTTGCTGGGCAAGTACGGCAGCGCCTTCACGATGGCTGCGGGGCTTCAGCTGTGGCTGCCCACGGGAAGCCGCGATGCCTACACGAGCGATGGCACCGTCCGCGTTCAACCCCGTGTCACTGCGGCGGGAGATGTCGGTCCCTTCACCTACGCCGCCCGCGTCGGCTTCAACATCCGTCCCCAGACCGACGAGGTCGGCGGCAGCCCGATGGGAAGCGAGCTGTCGTTCGGTGCGGCTGCCGGTCTTCGCCTGGCCGATCGCCGACTCACCATCGGCCCTGAGCTGTACGGCAGCACGGTCGTGACCGACTCCGACGCCCTGTTCAAGAAGCGCACGACCCCGTTCGAGGTCATTTTCGGTGCGCACTACCAGTTCGCCGACAACTGGCGCCTCGGCGCCGGCGTGGGCCCGGGCCTCACCCGCGGCTTCGGCAGCCCGCAGGTTCGCGGCTTGCTCTCCCTCGAGTTCTTCCCTGTCTACAAGGAGGCGGTGCCTCCTCCGCCCGACCGCGATCGCGACGGCATCGTCGACACGGCCGATGCTTGCCCCGACGTCGCGGGTCCGCCCAACCAGGATCCGGCGAAGAACGGCTGCCCGCCGCCTCCGGATCGCGATGGCGACGGTGTGATCGACGCGGAGGACGCTTGCCCCGACGTGGCGGGAGTTGCCTCGCAGGATCCCAAGACCAACGGCTGTCCGCCGCCGCCTCCGGATCGCGATGGCGACGGTGTGCTGGACAAGGACGACGCGTGCATCGACGTAGCTGGTGTACCGACGCAGGATCCCAAGACCAACGGCTGCCCGCCGCCTACCGACAAGGACGGTGACGGTATCTTGGATCCGGAGGACGCGTGTCCGGATCAGCCGGGCCCGAAGGATGTCGATCCCAAGAAGAACGGCTGCCCGGCGGCTCGCATCGAGCAGGGTCAGATCAAGATCCTGCAGCAGGTGAAGTTCGAAACGGCGAAGGCGGTCATCCGTCCCGAGTCCGACTCCATCCTCGAAGCGGTCTCCAAGATCCTCAAGGAGCACCCCGAGGTCAAGGCGCTCTCCGTCGAAGGCCACACCGACAACCGCGGCAACGCCGCCCTCAACAAGGTCTTGAGCCAGAACCGCGCCAAGGCCGTCGTCACCTGGCTCGTCAAGCACGGCATCGAGAAGGGACGCCTCACCTCCGCAGGCTTCGGCCAGGAGCGTCCCATCGACACCAACGACACCGATGAGGGACGCCAGAACAACCGTCGCGTGGAGTTCCACATCCGCGACGGCGCGGGCGGAGCGGTCAAGGATCAGGCCCCGACGCCTGGCACCAAGCCGCAGGCCGCGCCGAAGGCTGCGCCCAAGGCCGCCGCACCTGCCACCAAGGCGCCTGCCACCAAGGCACCGGCCAAGGCACCCACCAAGGCAGCGGCCACGCCGGCCAAGAAGAAGTAGGCACCGAAAGACCGACCGAAAGGGGGGGGCGGTGATGAGATTCCGTGCGCTCGCTGTTTGCAGTTCCGGTTCCTGTCTCCTGCTGACCGCGGGCGCGGCCCTCGCCGCCCCCCAGCTCCGCGTCCAGGTCGATCAGCGCGGCGACTTCGCGCTGATCGGCAACACCCTCGCCCAGGAATGCTCCGCCGGTGCGCCCGCACCGGTGGTCGGCTCGCTGGGCTCGTGCGGCACTGCCGGCACGAATGATACGGCACCCGACGTATTCTGGCGTTCCGATTCCCCTTCCGACGGACAGGCCACCGCCGGCACCCAGATCACCGTGGGATACGCTCGCAGCACATCCGTGCTGCAGATCCCCTCCGGCGCCAGCGTCACCCACGCCTGGCTCTACTGGGGCGCAACCAACACCTCCGCCAAGGCCGATACCTCCTGCACGCTCGAGCGCCCCGGCCTCTTCTCCGAGACCATCCAGGCCGCCGGCTCGTGGATCGCTCCCGGCAATGCCTACCAGTCCCGCGCCGACGTCACGACCATCGTTCGACAGCTCGGCAATGGCCCCTATCGCGTCGGCGGTTTGGAAGTCGTCAACCCGATCAACCTCGACAACCCCGACCTGTTCGCCGGGTGGTGGATGGTGGTGCTCTACGAGCTTGCCTCGGAGCCGCCGCGAAACCTCGCGGTCTTCGACGGGCTGGACCGGGTGTCCAACGGCACGCCCCAGGACATCACCCTGTCCGGTTTCCTCGTCCCCCAAGGCAACTTCGGCGCACGCCTCGGCCTCGTCGCGTTCGAAGGCGACCACCTGCTCCCCGGCGACCGCTTCTTCTTCAACCCGTCGATCCCGCACGCTCCGCTCGAATCGGAGGCGCTCTTCGACCCCCTGAATCCGGCGGACAACTTCTTCAACTCCACCCGCTCCTCCATCGGCGTCCCGGTCTCCACGGCTGGCGACCTGCCTCAGCTCTCCGGAACTCCTGCCAGCATGTCCGGTATCGACATCGACGTCGTCGACGTCACCTCGAAGCTCGCGCACGGTGCGACCTCCGCACCCATCCGCGCATCGAGCACCGGGGACGTCTACCTGCTCGCCGGGTTCGTCACATCGATCTCCACCTTCCGGCCCGACCTCTCGCAGACCACCAAGACCTGGACCGATCTCGACGGCGGACATCTGCTCCCGGGAGATCTCATCGAGTACGCCATCGAGGTCCGCAACACCGGCAACGACACCGCCGTGGGCGTGGTGCTCAGCGACGTCCTCCCGGTGGGGCTCTCGCTCGTTCCGCACTCGATCCAGATCACCAGCGGTGCCAATGCCGGGGCCAAGACCGATGCGGTCGGCGACGATCAGGTGGACTACGACGCGGCGACGCGGACGCTCACGGCCAGGCTGGGGGCGGGGGCCGACGGAGCGCTGGGCGGCGCGATCGCGGCCGATGGGGTTTCGCGGCTGACCTTCCGGGTTGCGCTCGACGCCAACTCGCCGACGACGATCTCGAACCAGGCGACGGTGCGAGCGGCAGGGGAGCAGGGGACTCCTGCGAGGGACTTCCTGTCCGACGGCAACGGCGCGGAGCCGGGGGCGCCCCCCACGACGTTCCTCGTGGACAAGTGCTACTCGGACGCGGACTGCACGGCGCCCATCGCACACTGCGACACGGCGATCTCTCCCCACGTCTGCGTGGGATGCCTCGAGCCGTCGCACTGCGGCGGCGCCACCCCGGTGTGCGCCCCCTCCAAAACCTGTGAGCCCTGCGCTCAGAACGCTGACTGCCTCGATCCCGCGCACCCGGTCTGCGCAACCTCCGGTCCCGTTCCCGGAGCGTGCGTAGAATGTTCGTCGAACGACGCATCCCTGTGCTCCGGAGCGAAGCCGCTCTGCCTCGAGAATCTCGGGTTCTGCGGCTGCACCGAGGTCGACGGCGACGCCGAGTGCGGGAGCTCCGACTCGGGTTGGGTGTGCAACGGAGTCGCTGGCGCCTGCGTGCCGGGATGCGCGATCCTCGCCGGACGAAACGGTTGCCCTCCCACGCAGACCTGCAGCGATCAGACCGGTGCCATCGGGACGTGCGTCGACGAACCCTGCATCACCGACGCCGACTGCACCGGCGCGCCTCTCGTCCGCTGCAACACCGCGGTCCAGCCCAACGCCTGCGTCCAATGTCTCACCGATGAAGACTGCGCGGCTCCTTTGATCTGCGACCAGACCGGCTCGAACACCTGTGTCGAGTGCACCGGGGCCCTCACCGACAACTGCAAGGCATCGGGCAGCGGCGCGCTCTGCCTTGCGAACCAGACCTGCGGGTGCGCAGTCGATTCCGACTGTGGGGCTTTGGACTCCGGACGCGTGTGCGACGGCATCAGCTCCAGGTGCGCGGTGGGATGCCGTGCTTCGGACGGAAACTCGTGTCCCTCGGGATTCGTGTGCAGCGCCACCGGCGAAGAGATAGGCACGTGTGAACCCGAGCCCGACGCGGGCGCGGGCGGGGCTGCGGGACAGGGGGGGGCAGCGGGCTCGTCCGGCGGGGGCGGCGCGGGCTCTGCGGGCGCTCCGGCCTCGGGAGGAGCGGCAGGTTCCGCGGGGACCGGCGGTAGTGGCGGGACAGCCGGAATCGCGGGCAACGCAGGCGAGGCTGGCGCCGCGGGCGCTGCTGCGGCGACAGGTTCCGGCGGCGCGACGCACCAGGGAGGATCCAAGGCTGACGCCGGGTCGGTGCTCGGGACACCGGAGGATGATCTCGGGGGCGGAGGCGTCAACTGCGCGGTTTCCGCGCCGAACCGTCCCTCGGGGCCGATCACGTGGCTCTCGGTGATCGCGCTCCTCGGACTTCGGATTCGGCGTCGACTCCACCCCCTCCGCTAGTCTCCTCCCGGCGTTCGGACGGCGAAGCAAGTGCGCGATTCCATCGTGACACGATGGTTCGCGACACGACCGTTGGACCCGTGACCCGTTCGGCTCGCGATGTTAGGCTGCGCCCGCACTGCGAGGGCTCCTGCGAGTCCTTCCCAACCGGGGCCGGGTGTGCGCCCCGCTGCTTCTTTCATGCGCCGGAATCCGACGCTGGCAACGATCCGATTCGCTGCCGGCACCAATCGAGGATGCGATCCATGTCCAAGCGAATGCTGACGGTGGGGGCGAGCAAAGCGATCCAGGTGACTTTCGTGACCGCTCTCGCGGCGGGTTGCCTCGCAGGATGCGGAAACCGGGATCGGGAAGCGACTGGCGAGTCCTCCTCGGGGCGCCCCACGATCGAAAGCGCCCCGCCGGCCGGTACCTCCTCGGGCATTCAGATCATCGAGTCGGTGGCGCGGGTGTCCTCGGACCTCATGCCGCTCATCGCGCCGCGCGATGACGGGTGGAAGCGGGAGGGCACCTGGCTCACCTCCCCCACGCTGAGAGCGGGAGTGCGCGAGAACCAGGTGGGAGCGAGGCTCTCGGTCACGGCTGACGGGAGGCTCGAGGTCGAGCACGGCAGCACGGGCAAGTACGCCGTGCAGCTCTCGTTCGTCGGCGCCCGCCCCGTCCCCGCTCAGCTCGACCGGGGTCGCGCGCTGTATCCCTCGGCCTTCGAGTCCACGGATGTCGTGGTGACGGTGCTCGACTCGATGGTGGAGCAGTTCGTGGTGTTGCGCGACGAGCGTGCGCCGCGCGAGTTCGCCTGGCAGCTCGGGCACACCCCCGCCCTGCCGCGCACGGTTCGCGATCCCGACGGCTCCCTTGTGTTCGAGGACGCGAAGGGGGAGGCCGTGCTGGGGATCCTGGCTCCCGTCGCGGTCGACGCGGCGGGCAGGCACCGTCAGGCGAAGATGACGCTCGACGGCACGATGCTGCGGGTCCGGCTCGACACGCACGATCTCGCCTATCCGATCGTGCTCGACCCGGCGGTGCAGCAGTGGCTGTGGACCGATCCCGCGCCGGCGCAGAACCCGGGGCAGCGGTACAACGCGGCCTCCACGGTGTACAAGAACAAGACCACGCTCGTTGAGCGGATGCTGATCTTCGGCGGGAACGTGCGAGTCGGCTCCACGACGACGTACTCGAACGAGCTCTGGCAGTGGAACACGAACAACTGGAGCAAGATCACGGTGGCGGGAGGGCCGCCGACGGCGCTTGCCGAGGTCGCAATGGCGTCGTCGTCCAAAGGAGGCTTCGTGGCCACCTATGGCGGGCGCGACGTGAACGGCACCATCACGAACGAGTCCTGGAAGCTGACCAACCTGTTCAGCTCCCCTGCCTGGACGAAGATCCCCACCGACAACGGCATCTACGACAAGAAGCTCATCGGCCACCGGATGTTCTCGTACACGAACAACCTGCTCTCGCGTGACCGCGTCTACGTGTTCGGCGGAGAGGACGTCAACGGCTACATCCCGACTTCGGCCCTGGTGACCGATGACGGGCAAGGCTGGGCGACCTCGACACCGGGCGCGGGCTCCCTTCTGCTTCGCAGGCACATGGCGATCGCCCAGGTCTACCGCGTGACCGGAGTCGATACCTATGAAGAGACAGCCTACCTCTTCGGCGGCATCGACGAGAACGACGCCGTGGTCGGCGGGCTGTGGAAGTGGGACGACTCGGCCAAGAACTTCAAGCCCGTCTGCACGGCCTGCAATCCGGCCCCGAGCGTGCGGTACCGGGCGCAGATGGCCTACGACCGCCGACGCGGCGTGCTCGTCCTGTACGGCGGATACCAGGCCTCCCTCCAACCTCTCTCCGACACCTGGGAGTTCGATATCGAGTCGAGCACCTGGACCCAGATAACCCCCGTCGGCGCCCCGGGCAACAAGACCTCCGCATCCATGCAATGGGCCGTGAGCCCCAATCGAGTCATGATGCAGGGAGGCATGGCCTTCACCGGAATGCTGAACACGTACAGCTACCGGACGTGGCAGTTCCGCTCCCGCGGCGGCACCTGCCCCTCCAATCCCCTCTACTCCTGTGACGACTTCTGCGTCGATACCGTATGCTGCGACGTGCAGACGTGCGGGACCTGCGAGCGCTGCGACGGCACTGCTCCGGGAACGTGCACGACGGTCGCAGCGGGGGAGCCCGACGATTCGTGTCCTGCGGGTCATGTGTGCAACGCTGCCAAGCAATGCAAGAAGAGCCTTGGGCAGGACTGCACTTCCGCGAGCGAGTGCTACTCGGGATTCTGCGCCGACGGCAAGTGCTGCGACACAGCGTGCAACAGCCCTTGCGACGTGTGCAAGAACGGGCTCGGTGGCAACACGGCGCCGAACGGAACGTGCGCGACGGTCCCTCAGGGATGGAGTGGCGACCCCTCTTGCGAGCCGGTGGTGTGCAACGGAACCCAGGTGACGTGCCCCGGGGCGACCTGCGTGAAGGACTCCGATTGCGTGGCTACTGCCTACTGCTCCAGCGCGGGCACCTGCCAGCCCCGCAAGGAACTCGGCACTTCGTGCGACACCGCGACGGACTGCTACGGAAGCGGCGCCTGCCGCGTTTGTTCCGGAACCGGAGACGGCTACTGCACGGATGGAGTCTGCTGCTCCGCAGCCTGCGCCGGAGCGTGCGACGTGTGCAAGAACGGCCTCGCGGGCTCGACCTCGCCCGACGGCACCTGCGTATTCGCGCAGATCGGGTATCCGGGCAGCCCCACGTGCGGAGCCTACGCCTGCAGCGGCAGCGGAGCGACGTGCCCGACGGGCACAGAGGGCTGTACCACCGACGCCCAGTGCAATGGGGGGTACTACTGCGCGGCCGACGCGACGTGCAAGGCGCGCAAGGCCGATGGGCAGACCTGCAATGTCGTATCGGGACAGGACTGTCTGCAGTCCGGCTGCCGGGTCTGCTCGAGCGGATTCTGCACCGACGGCTACTGCTGCAACTCGGCCTGCGATCAATCCTGCGACCTGTGCAACAAGGCAGGCAGCGAGGGAGCCTGCTCTCCGGCCGGCGCCGGACTCCCGGGCACCCCTTCCTGCGCCCCCTACGAATGCTCCGATGGGGCCACGTGCGCCGCGACCTGCGCCACGAACGCCGACTGCACCACGGGGTTCTTCTGCGACACCACCAACCTGTGCGTGCCCCAGGCCGGCGTCGGATCACCCTGCAGCGTGCAGGCCAATTGCTCTGCAGGCCTTTTCTGCATCGACGGCGTCTGCTGCATGACCGATTGCGTAGGCGCTTGTCTGGCCTGCTCGCAGGCGAAGAAGGGGCAGGGCGAGGACGGCATCTGCGGATTCATCGCGAACGGGGCGGACCCGGACACCGAGTGCGCCGACCAGCTCCCGTCCTCCTGCGGCTCCATCGGCACGTGCAACGGTGCCGGCGCCTGCGCCCTTCACCCCGAAGGCACCGACTGCGGCTCCCCGTCCTGCACCAGCGGCGCCCAGGTCACCTCCTCCTGCAATGGTTTCGGTCAGTGCCTCCCGTCCCTGAGCACCCCCTGCTCTCCTTACGTCTGCAGCGGCAACACCTGCGCAACCTCCTGCACCGACGACACCGGATGCGTGGGAATGACCTACTGCAACCTCCTCACCCACAAGTGCGAGACGAAGCTCGCCAACGGCGCACCGTGCAACACGAACGCGATGTGCCAGTACGGCGTGTGCGTGGACGGAGTCTGCTGCGACAGCGCCTGCTCCGCCCCCTGCATGGCCTGTTCGGCGGCGAAGAAGGGGACCGGCGCCGACGGCGAGTGCGGCTACGTGGTCGCCGAGGCCGATCCCGATGCTGACTGCTCGATCGATCCGCCCTCCTCCTGCGGAAAGGACGGGTTCTGCAACGGCGCCGGCGCCTGCAAGCTCTACGTGGCCGGAACCAAGTGCGGCAACGCGCAGTGCTCGGGCAACAGCCTGGTGAGCAAGCTGTGCGACGGGCTCGGGTTCTGCGGGTCCGAGGGCTCGACCGACTGTGCTCCGTACCTCTGCCAGGCCGACCAGTGCACCACGTCCTGCGCCGCCAACTCCCAGTGCGCCATGGGCTCCGTCTGCCTGCAGAACGGCACCTGCAGCGCGCCCCTGACCAACGGCGAAGCGTGCGCCAAGGACGATGAATGCAGCTCGAAGCACTGCGCGGACGGCGTCTGCTGCAACACCGCTTGCGACGGCCAGTGCGCGGTGTGCAACGACCTCTCCTCCAAGGGGACTTGCATCGGCCACGATGGCGCGCCGGTCGGGGATCGCCCGCCGTGCACTGCGACGGACGCGGATTGCGCGGGAACTTGTCAGGCAGCCGACATGAGCAAGTGCGCGTACCCGGGGGACACCAAGCGCTGCTCGACCTCCACGTGCGACGGCGCCGTAGCCAAGCCCCTGGTCTGCAATGGCCAGGGAGCGTGCGAGGCGGGCCCCACGAAGAACTGTCTTCCCTACGCCTGCGACGCCACGACGAAGGACTGCAAGACGAGCTGCACGGTGAACGCGGACTGCGCCACGGGTGCCGAGTGCAACCAGCAGACGCAGCAGTGCGCCATCACCACGGCGACCTGCAAAGACTCGTTCACCGTCAAGGAGCCCGACGGCACCGAAACGAGCTGCACTCCGTACAAGTGTCAAGCGGGTGCCTGCCGCACCACGTGTGACCTGCCCGCCGACTGCTCTCCCGGCTACGAGTGCAAGGGCTCCAAGTGTGAAGAAACCACCGACGGCGGAGCGGGTGGCACCGCCGGCTCGGGCACCGGAGGCAAGGCCGGAAGCGCTGGCTCCAGCGCGGGTACCGCAGGACAAGCAGGCTCCGGCACGGGTGGCGACGCGACGCCTCCTGCCCAGGAAGACTCCTCCGACGGCGGCTGCGGATGCCGCGTCGCCGGAGCTCCTGACCGCAGGGGTGCAGCGGGCCTTCTGCTCCTTGCGGTCGCCCTCGCATGGCGCTCTCGCCGTCGCTCGACCAAGGCTTCCCTGCACCAGGCACACGAATGAGACACGCGCACATGAAACACTCCGAGCGAAGAACCAGAATCCTCGCCAGCCTCGCGCTCGCCGCCTCGATGGCATTCGGAAGCTCCGTCGCCCACGCGGACATTGCCGCGGCGGAGGCCCTCTTCAAGGAGGGCCGGGCGCTGATGGAGAAGGGAGAGACCAACGCGGCGTGCGACAAGTTCGCCGAAAGCCAGCGGCTCGACCCCTCTTCGGGAACCCTGCTCAATCTCGGGCTGTGCCACGAGAAGCAGGGCAAGACCGCGACGGCGTGGGCCGAGTTCCTCGCGGCCGCGCGACTCGCTCGCACGCAGGGGCGCGCCGATCGTGCCGAGGAGGCCCAGAAACGCGCCTCCGATCTCCAGCCCAAGCTCTCCTATCTCGTGATCACCCTCGCCTCCGCCGCGCCGGGGGTCGAGGTCTTCCGCGGCGACACCAGACTCGAGCAGGGCGCCCTCGGTACCCGCATCCCAGTGGATCCAGGCAAACACGTCATCAAGGCCCGCGCTCCCGGATTCCGCGAGTGGACCGCCACCGTGACCGTCGGCCCGGACTCCGATTCGCAAACCACGGTCGTGCCTCCGCTCGAGCCTGAGCCAACGGCCGCCACACCGGCGGCAAGCTCTGCCACTGCGTCGGTCCCCACGCCCGCCACCACCACGACGGCGGTTGCCCCATCGACACCTTCGGGCAGCTCGGGTCCTCCCACGCTCGCCTACGTCGCGGGGGGACTCGGCGTGGTCGCCCTCGGTGTTGGCGCCACCTTCGGCTTCATGGCCCTGTCCGCCTACAAGAGCGCCGAGGATGCCTGTCCGACGAAGGCAGGCTGTTCGCCCGACGCCATGGATCAGAGGGACAAGGCCGGCACGCGCGCGAACATCGCCAATGTGGGAATCGGCCTCGGCATCGTCGGGATCGGCACCGCGGCTGTGCTGCTGTTGACCTCGAGCTCCAGCGCTCCGGCGCAGGAGAAGGCGCAGTCACGCGGATTCCGGCTCGAGCCGCTGGTGGGGCCGCAGTTCGGCGGAGCAGGGATTCGGGGGCAGTTCTGAGACGAGGCGCGAGCATGAACGGAACGACGATGAAAAGAGTGCAATGGATCGGGGCTTGCGCGGCGGTGATCGGTCTCGGGGCAGGCTGTCAGGTCCTGGGTGGATTCGAGGACTTCAGCGCGGGCGGCGGCGCGGCGTCGGGAAGTGGCGGCGCTGCGGGAGAGGCTGGAGCCGCAGGGACGGCTGGCTCTGCGGGTGCATCGGGAGCCTCCGGGCAAGCTGGCGCGGCAGGCGGAACCCCGTCGTGTGACACCGATGCCCCTCCGACGATCCAAGGGGCATCCATGGCACGCGTCCAGAGCCCCAGCGGCAAGTGCTTCTGGATGGACAAGACCGAGGTGTCGCGCGCCGAATACGACGAGTTCCTCGTCACGCCGTTCGCCGCCATGGAGTCGCCTTGTCAATGGGCACAGTCGCACGAGCCGGCTTGCGATCCGTCTGCCGGGTCCGACGGAGGGATCGTGCCGGAAGCTCCCGGGAGCCACCCTGTCGTGTGCGTGACCTGGTGCGACGCGCTGGCCTACTGCAAGTGGGCAGGCAAGACGCTCTGCCAGGGCAGCTACGTCGAGGCCGACAACCCGGGCAAGAGCGACTGGATGTCAGTCTGCTCCAACGGAGGAGCGACCACGTACCCCTACGGCGCCGCGTACCAGGGCACCCTGTGCAACGGCGACCAGTTCCCCCAAACCGGGTGCCCGGACTGCACCACGTTCCCGGCCAACGAACAGACCTCCTGCGCGACCCAGTCAGGCGTCACCAACATGAGCGGAAACGTGGCCGAGTGGGTCGATGAGTGCAGCAACAACAGCGGAGAGACGGACGATTGCCGGACGAGAGGAGGTTCCTACGCATCGGACGCGTCCAAGCTCGAATGCGGGGCAACCTCGGGATACCAGCGCTCCGCTGCGACGCCGACCGTCGGCTTCCGCTGCTGTCTGTATGACTGAGCCTTTCCGGTCGGGTCCTTGAACGGCACACGACGAGCGTCGCGCATCCACGTCGAGGGAAGCGCGGCTCTTTGTTCGTAGGACGAAAGGAATTCGGAGCGGCGGAGGAAACCCGTCAGATGAACGGGTTGACGTGCACGGTCGCCTGCATGTTGCGGATGTTGAAGGCGACGCGGCGGACGAAGTGGGCGAAGAGCAGGCCGAAGGCGGCGAAGGTCGCGATGGCGATGCCCTTGGCGATCCAGTAGCTGGGGCTCCAGATCATCCAGCCGGCGGTGAGGATGAAGGCGGCGAAGGAGCCCGGAACGAGCCACTTCCAGCAGAGGTTCATCATCTGGTCGATGCGGATGCGAGGCAGGGTCCAGCGCACCCAGACGACGACGAACACGAGGAACCAGGCCTTGGTGAGGAAGAGGAACGAGCCGAGGGCCTGCAGCCAGAAGGAGTTGGACTGCTGCATCGGATCGAGGCCGGGAAGCTGCCACCCGCCGAGGAACAGCGCGGAGATGATGCCGCTCATGACGAACACGTTGGCCCACTCGGCGAAGAAGAAGAACACGTAGCGCATGCCCGAATACTCGGTGGAATACCCGGCCACCAGCTCGCTCTCGGCCTCGGGCAGGTCGAACGGCGCGCGGTTGCCTTCGGCGAGCGCGGTGGTGAAGTACAGGAAGAAGAGCAGGAACGTGACCGGGTTGCGGAACATGTACCAGTCCCACGGCCAGCCGCCCTGGGCGCGGATGATGTCCTGCAGACGCAGGCTGCCGGTCATCATCACGATGCACACGATCGCGATCGCGCTGGGGATCTCGTAGCTGATGATCTGCGCTGCGGAGCGGATACCGCCGAGCAGTGACCACTTGTTGTTCGACGCCCACCCGCCGGTCATCAGGCCGATGGTGACCAGCGCGGTGACGGCCACGACGAACAGGATTCCGATGTCGAGGTCGGCGGCGATCAGGTGGTTGCCGAAGGGCATGACGACGAAGGTCGCGCTGACCCCCGCGAACACCAGGTACGGAGCCAGACGGAACAGCGGCTTGTCGGCCTCCGTCGGGATGATGTCTTCCTTGATGATCGACTTGATGCCGTCGGCCAGCCACTGCAGGAACCCTTGCGGCCCGGTGCGGTTCGGTCCGATGCGCGACTGCATGCGTCCCGACACGCGACGCTCCACCCAGGTGATGATCCCCGCGGTGGGCGCCATGAAGATGAACAGGATGAGGGCGGCCACGAGCAACACGATCAGCGCGCCGAGCAGATCCGCAGGGGCAGCGCCGCGGAAGCCTTGCAGGTCGACGTTGCGAGCCTCGAGGCGGCGGTTGTCGCCGCGCCTGAACTCGACCTCCGTGTAGCGCGCTCCTCCGGCCGGCTGCACGTCGGCTCGCGAGGAGATCAGCACTCCGCCTATCCGAACCAGGACGTCGCCGGACTGCAGCCCGGCCTTGTGCCCGGGAGACTCCTCACGCACCGCCTTGACCAGCAGCCCGCCTGCCGTCGGCTGGTTCTCGTCGAGCGTCACCCCCATGAACTCGAGGACCCGCCCCCCTTCCTTCTCCCGCGCCTGCAGCACGGCGCGCGTCGTGGTGGGCGAACGAATGTCGAGCTCCGCGTTCTTGATCGTCCCCTCGACCGGCATCGCGCCCGACCGGGACCCCTCGAAAAGCACCTGGACATCACCGCGAAACGTCGTGTGAATCGCTGCGTCGCCGGCTCCCGTGAACTGGTTCTGGAGCCCCTCGGTGAACAGGAAGTCGATGCGCGACGACGACGTGCTCGTCGCATTGGGGACGCGGATCTCCACGTCGCGAACCGCGGGGCGCCCGGGCCGGAACAGATCGCCGCGGAAAACCAGGGTGGCGGAGCGTCCCTCCGGGAACCCGACACCGATGATCTCCACCCGGTCCCCGAGATCCACCTCGTTCGGTGTGAGATCGAGGACCGTCAGGAGCTGCGGGTGCTCGTCGTTTCTCGAGCACCCCGCGAGAATCAGCAGCCAGCAGAGCAAGGCTGCGAGGAGAGCTGCAACGGTTCGCGGACGCATGATGTCGGTTGCTTATAGATCGGCCGGAGGCTCCCGGTCGAGATTCGTGGAGACAATTGGCTCCTGCGCGGTCCCGGGGGTGTCCCCCTCCCGGATCGGCACGAAGTACCGGGTGCCGTCGAGCTCGTTGACCCCAACGTACAGGTCCACGCCGTAGGTCTCCCGCAGGAGCCGGTAGGTCATGACCGCGGGGATCGGCCCCTGGGCCAGAACCCGTCCCCCCACCAGCAGCACGATGTGGTCCGCATTCTGGGCCGCCTGGCTCAGATCGTGGAGAACCGTGATGCACGCCAGCCCGTGATCCTTCACTTCCCGGCGAACCAGCGCGTTCAGCGCCACCGTGTGCCGGATGTCCAACGGCCCCGTCGCCTCGTCGAGCACGAGAATGTCCGGCTGCTGCGCCAAGGCCCGCGCGATCGCTACCCGCATCTGCTCCCCCCCGGACAGCTCGCACACGCGCCGATCGGCCAACGCGGTCAGGTCCGTGCGGCGGAGGACCTCGTCGACCACGCGACGGTCCTCGCTGGAGGGCACGAGCATGGGGCCCTGGTGGGGAGCACGTCCCATCATGACGACGTCGCGGGCCCGGAAGTCGAAGGCGACGGGAGCCTGTTGGGGCACGACGGCGACGCGGCGGGCGATTTCCCTGCGGCTGACGGTGGACAGGTCGATCCCGAAGAGGAGGACGGAGCCGCGGGAGGGAGGCAGCAGGCCGGTCAGGACCTTGACGAGGGTTGACTTTCCGGAGCCGTTGGCGCCGAGGATGGCGGACACGGTGCCTCTGGGGAACGCCAACCGGACATCGTGCAGAACGGGCTCTCGATTGGGATAGCCAGCGGAGACGTCGATGGCCTCGAGGGGCAGCGGACCGGAGGGGGAAGACACGGCCGCAGGTTAGCCCGTTGACGCTCACGGCGTAACGGATGATATGCGGGTAGGCGAAGAGCCGGGGCAGCGAAAGGAGTCAACGTGGAGAACGGGGCAGACAAAGAAGCCAGGCGCCGCGTGATCAAGCGGTACTCGAACCGCAAGCTCTACGACACGCGCGACAGTCGGTACGTCACGCTGCTTCAGATCGCGGAGATGGTGCGTGCAGGGGAGGACGTGCAGATCATCGACAACACGACCAAGGAGGACAAGACCGAGGTGACGCTTGCCCTCGCGATCTCCGAGGAGCTGAAGACGCGTCCTCGGGCTGTCCCGCTCGGATCGTTGCGCACGCTGATCCAGGAGCAGAGCGAGAAGCTGCTCTCCTCGTTGCGCGAGGGGGCCATCGGACGCTTGATCCCGAGTCAGGCTGCCGACAAGGAGGGGACCGAGGCGGAGATTCCGGCCGAACCGGTGCCGCCCGTGGCGGAGCCGCAGGTCCCCGCGGCGGACCATCGTCGGGGTCTGGCCGACCTGGTTGCATCCTCGCGTCAAACCATCGAGGAGTGGCAGCACGCGATCGACGAGCGCATTCGCGCGATGATTCCGGGTCTTTCGGAGCTGCTGACCTTGCCGGCCGAGGTGCGGCGTCTGACGCAGCGTGTCGAGGAGTTGGAAGCGCGTCTCGGAACGCCCCCCTCCCCTCCTGCGGCGACACCCCTTGGGGACCCCATCCCGGGCGGGGAATCTTCTTCCACGAAGGAATAGGCCGGCGCGATGCCCGGTTGCAACGGGCGTGAGTGCGAGCGGCCTGTCCAAGCGATCCTCCTCCCAGCAGTGGATTCAGCCGAGCGATCGTGCCCGACCTCCGACCCGAAGCGTGGCACGGACCATCCCTCGCTTGCGGCAGGCCGCTTCGCGCTTACGCTAGACGAACCCACCCGGAGCCAAGATGGGCTTTTTCTCCCAGTTTTCCGCAAGACGACGCACCGAGCCGACCGAGTTCGAGGTCGATGTGCTCTCGCACATGGACTCGCTGTACGCGGTGGCGTGCCGGATGACGCGGAACCCCGCCGACGCGGAAGACCTGGTTCAGGACACGTTGATCAAGGCGATGCGCAGCCGGGACCAGTTCAGTGACGGCACGAACCTCAAGGCCTGGCTGTTCCGGATCCAGACCAACACGTTCATCAACAAGTACCGCCGCGGGAGCCTCGAGAAGGAAGTGCTCGGAGGTCCGGAGGCCCGTCCGCTGTCCGACGGTTGGATGAGCGTGGCGTCGATGCGGCAGATGCACGACGCGGAGAACCAGGCGTTGCGGCCGATGCTCGAGAAGGAAGTCGCGCGGGCGCTCGACGAGCTTCCCGAGGACTTCCGGCTGGCGGTGCTGCTATCGGACGTCGAGGACTTCTCCTATAAGGAGATCGCAGATGTCCTCGGGTGTCCGATCGGCACGGTGATGTCGCGGCTGCATCGTGGACGACGGCTCTTGAAAGAGCGGCTTCATCATCAGGCGTTGTCGATGGGAATCATTCGAGAGGATGCGTTGAAGGAAGAATCACCGGTGGATCTGACGGAGTACCGGGCGCGCAGGAAGGCGGTGTCGGAATGAGCGCCTCCAGCTGTCGCGAGCTCGACCGTGCCGTGAGCTCCTATGTCGATGGAGAGCTCGAGCCGTCCACGATGCTCGCCGTAGAGAAGCACGTCGAGGAGTGCCCCGACTGCGCCGAGCGCGTCGCCTTCGAAAAGGCGATGCGGGTCTCGGTGCGCACCGCGGTGCTCACGGTCCGGGCGCCCGATCGGCTCCGTGCCCGCATGGCTTGCGTCATGGCCGCTGCGGAGTTCGACGACGCCGAGCCTTCGCGATCGAGCGCGCAGGCGACGGACACTGCCGAGACGGTCGCTCCGCGCATGCTTCCCTGGCGCGTGGTCGGGCCTCTGGCTGCGGCGGCGATGCTGTCGTTGGTCCTCGGCTCGATGAGCCGCGCGAACAAGGACGCCGACGTTGCCGCGTCGCAGCGACCGACGACGTCGACGGCGAGCCTCATGACGCTCGACACGCTGCTCGAGGAGCTCGTGGATCAGCACGCGCACCCGCTGCCTCCCGAAACGACGAACCCCACCGACGTTGCGCGTTTCGATCAGTTCGTCGGCGTGCCGGTGCGTCCCCTGACCTTCCGTCAGAACCCCGGAACCCTCATCGGCGCCCGCATGGTGCCCGTGCGCAAGAGCCGCGCGGCCATGCTCCAGTACGTCATGCAGAACGGTCACCGCGTCAGCGTCTATGTCTACAACCCGCGCCAGGTCCGCATGGTCGCCACGCCGAAGCTGCGCGAGCGCCCCGCCGACACCGGTCCCGTGTACGTCGGCAGGATGAACGGCTACTCGGTCGCCGTCGCCGATCGACGCGGCGTGGGCTATGCGCTCGCGTCCGATCTCGACGAGGGCGAGAGCTCGAACATGATCGTCGCGGTCGATCAGCAGCAGTGACCGCGTTCGTCGCACGGCGCGTCTCGCGCGTCGCCTCCTCCCCATCCCGACATCCCTGACACCGGCGTTTCCTGCGCCTCGCGACACCGACCGCGGCTGCGTGGGTCCGCCCTTCTTTGCCCTGCCCGACGTCGCGGCACGCGGAATCGGATCGGCCCCTTGACCCGTCGGATGCTGTGATTATTCAAGGCGGTGCGCGACGAAGCAGTCGTCACGCAAATACGAGGAAACGAAACCCGCTGCCGGTGGCGCGGGGAACAACGGAGGTATGACCATGCCGAGAGCGAGATGGTGGTGGGGAGCCGACCCCCTGGAGATGCTCAACGAGATGCGTCGGGTGCATGAAGACCTCAGGCAAACCAGCAGGGAATTCGCAGGAGCGGGCGTGTATCCGGCCGTCAACATCTACGACGACGGCGAGTCGTACATGATTCGCGCGGAGGTCCCGGGCATCGACAAGAACAAGCTCGAGATCACCACGAAGGGCAGCGAGGTGACCATCCGCGGAGAGCGCACCTGCGCGACGCCCGAAGGCGCTGCGTTCCACCGCCGGGAGCGGGGAATGGGCGTGTTCCACCGCGTTGTGAGCCTCCCCGACGACGTGGAGGGGAACAAGGTGGCGGCGTCCTACCGCAATGGGGTGCTCGAGGTCATGTGCCCTCGCGCGATCGCTTCGATGCCACGCAAGGTGACGATTTCCTGAGGTGAGGTGCGCCATGAACGAGAAACAAGAGCTGCAGGTACGTGAGAAGAAGGAGCTCAAGGAGGAGTCGACGCACGAGGGACCTCACTTCACCCCGGATGTCGACATCTTCGAGACCGAGACGGCGCTGGTGCTGATCGCAGACATTCCCGGCGCGACGAACGACGGAATCGAGCTCGACGTGAAGGACAGCGTGTTGACGCTGCGAGCGAAGGTGAACCCGATGGAGACGCGCTGGAAGACCGCCTACGCGGAGTACGACGTGGGTCACTACGCGCGGGAGTTCCGGCTCGGGCACGTGATCGATCAGAACCGCATCTCGGCGCAGGTTCGGGACGGCGTGCTGACGCTCACGCTGCCGAAGGTGGAGAGGGCATTGCCGCGCAAGATCTCCGTCACCATGGAGTGATTCGAACCACCGAAACGACCGGCGTCGCTCCTGCGGCGCCGGTCCGCGGCTCGCCATGAACAGAGCGCGTGATCCGTACATCATTCTGGGAGTGGCATCGACCGCGAGCGTCGACGAGATCAAGCGCGCCTACCGTCGAGCCGTACGAGCGTGGCATCCGGACGTGAGCAGTGCGCCCGATGCGTGCGAGCGGCTGCGCGACGCCCAGTGGGCCTACGACCGGATCCGGGGGACCGAGGCCCGATGCGACTGCGGCCAGGAGCGGGAGCGAACCGAAGCCGAGCCCCGTCCCGCGGCGGAGCGATACCATCGCGTGGCGCGCGGCAACCCGCCCGGCGCCGACCCTGCGCGTGTGAGGAGAGCAGGCGCGCGGGATCTGTTCGTGGAGCTGTCGCTCACGGCCGACGAGGTGGACCGGGGCGTGATCGTGCCGTTGGAGATCCCGTGGCGGGAAGCGTGCGAGCGATGCGGTTCAACGGGGGTGGAGGGCTGGAGGCCGTGTCCGGCGTGTGGGGGAGAGGGCCAGCAGGCGAGATCGCGCGTGTTCGAGGTGCGCGTGCCAGCGGGGGCGCGTGACGGGCTGCGCACCGCTGTGTGGTTGCGGCCAGGGGTGAGCAGGCTTCACGTCGTGATCCGGAGGAGCTGATCGGTGCAGGCGAGGACGCCGTGAGGAGGGGCGGCTACTTCGAGCAGGTGTTGACCGCGCCGGGGGTGCCCTTGTTGGCGGTGTAGTAGAGTTGGGTGGCGGAGCACCAGTTCGTGAGCGTGTTGTTCAGCAGATAGGTCCTGTGATTGACGCTCAATTCCTTGCTTGCGCCGTCGGTCGCGAACGCGCTGGATGTCCACACGAATTGATCGATCTCCGTGCTGCCGTGGCCGAGCAGGATGACCTCGTCGCCTGAGTTGCCCAGCGAGTAATTCGAGTACTGGTAGGCAACGTCCACGTTGCCGTTGGTCGACTTGCTGGCGTTGACTCCAAGGACCACATACCCGTTCGCCGGAGCGATGACGGGGACTGCGGAGGTGATGATATGGACGTCGGATCCCTCGTCCTTGAGTGTGAACCCCCGCAAGTCGATGGGCTTCGACGTTGTGTTGTACAGCTCGAGCCACTCACCCTGGGCGTCCGATAGTTCCGGTTCGTGCGGGTTGATCATCAACTCGTTGATCACGAGCATTCCCTGCGTGCATGGCTGCCCGCACGCGCCGCAGTCGTTGACCGAGGCGTTGCGGCAGACGCCGTTGCAGCACAGGCCGCCGGTTGACGTACCGCAGGCCTCGCACGCGCTGCCACAGTGATTCGGGTCGTTGAGCTTGTCGAAGTCCTCGTCGATCAGCCCGTCGCAGTCGTTGTCCTTGCTGTCGCAGATCTCGTTGTCGCTCGTCTTCTTGCACGAGTACTCGCAGCCGTTCTCGGGCTTCTTGTCGAGGTCCCAGGTATCGGCCGCGCAGGCCACGATGGCGCAGGCGCCCGCGGAGCAGGTGACCTGGGCGTTGGGCGCGGCGCACGACTTGCCACACGCGCCGCAGTTCAACACGTCCTGCTGGAGGTTCGTCTCGCATCCGTTGGCCGGGTTGTTGT
>JAKLDZ010000160.1 GCA_022703255.1 Myxococcota bacterium
GATCTGGAGGCGCTGGCGGGGGCGGAGGTGATCACGGCGCAGGATGTGTCGCGGATCGACGGC
Source organism: Myxococcota bacterium (assembly GCA_022703255.1). GTDB lineage: Bacteria > Myxococcota_A > Polyangia > Polyangiales > Polyangiaceae > JACRCQ01. Next base: position 64 of record JAKLDZ010000160.1, read on the forward strand.
CAGTCGGAGTGGATGTTCGCGCACGGGCTCGTGCAGGAGACGGCGTACGCCGCGCTCATCCCGGAGGACCGCACGTCGATGCACAAGGTCGCATCGGAGTGGCTCCTCATCGCGGGTGAAGAAGACATCGGCGCGATCGCGCGTCATGCCGAAGCTGGCGGGGACAAGTCGAGAGCGGCGGTCCTGTACGGACGCGCGGCCGCGAAGGCCTACGCCAACGGCCAACTGCTCACGGCTCTGGATGCGGCGGGTCGCGGCGTGGCGTGCGCAGAGGAGCCCGCGCTGCGCGCGCAGTGCCTGCTGCAGAAGGCCCAAGTGCTCAACTGGCTCGGTCGTTTCGACGAGCAGATCGAAGCGGCCGAGTCGACCGGGTCGTTCGCGGAGCCCGGCACCGATCTCTGGGGCGAAGCACAACGTCTCGCGGCCGCTGCCCTGCGTGAGCAGGGGCGTCCCGCGGACTCCGAGTCACGGCTGGGCTGGACGCTGGAGCACCCGCTTGCCGAGCAGCTCGCGCCCGCCACGCGGGCGAGGTTGATCGCCGAGCGAACGCGTTCCCTCAACGACCTGGGCCGGATCCACGAGGCGCTGGCCGCCGCCGAGGAGGCGGTTCGCATCGCCACCGAGGCGGGCGAAGCGGGCACCACGGCGATGTTGCGGGCGCTCGACGCGCGCTTCATGGCGCTGACGTACCAGAACGATCAATCCGCCTCGATCGAGGCTGCGCGTGCGGTGATCGAGCGTGCCGATCAGGTTGGCGACGGGGTCCTCGCCACGCGAGCGCGCGTGAACATGGGTTTCGTGCTGCACCGCCTCGGGCGTTTCGAGCAGTCGCGCGAGGTCCTCGAGAGAGGGCTCGGTGAGGCGCGGATGCTCAGGATGAGGGCAGCCGAAGGGTTCGCTCTGCACAACCTGGGCATGGCGTTGGGGCGTCTCGACGAGCTCGACGAAGCCGTCGATGTCGAGCAGCAGGCTGTCCGTCTGGCCGACGAGATCAGCCATTCGCGGCTGCAGGTCTCGGCCCGCACCTACGAGGCCATCCTGCGCGCGTGGCGCGGCGCTCCAGGCGACCTGAGCGCGGCGCTCACCTGCGCCGAGACCGCCCGGATGCGCTCCGCCGCCCAGCCCATGAGCCACGTCGCCGCCATCGCCACCGTCGCCTTGATCCAGCTCGCCCGTCGCGATCTCCCCGCCGCCTACGCCGCCGCGGAAGAAGCCACTCGCAAAGCCTCCTCCCTCGGCGCCATGGAAGAGGGCGAGGAGATGCTGCGGCTCACGTGCATCGAGGTCCTGGTCGCGCTCGACCGGATCGAGGAAGCGGACGAGATGCTGAGGGCGGCATACGACTGGATCATGCTGCGCGCGGACAGCATCAGCGCGCAGGTGCACCGCGACTCGTACCTGTCGCGACTCTACGAAGTGCGACGGATCATCGACCTGGCCGTGGAGCGTCTCGGCGTGGATCGCCCGCTGGTCTCTTCGGAGCCGCCGCCTCCGGTGGTGCCGAAGTTCTCCGCGCGCCCCGGTCCGCTTCGGACCACGATGCACGACGAGGAGCCGCCGTACAGCCAGGGGTGACTGCCCAGCGCGCGGCGCGACGGAAGCCACGAACGCGACGATGGGCCGACAGAAGCGCAGGGACGTGCGCGCGCGCTGCCACCGCCGCCCGCTCTCCTCTCCGCCCTACGGGCAGTTCTGGCTCGTCACCGAGTCGCCGTCGGCAAGATTCGGATCCTCGACGAACTGCATCTGCACCGACTGGCACCACCAGATGCCGCAGGTCTCCTGCACCTGGAAGTGCAAGTGCGCGCCGAACGAGCAGCCGCTGATGCCCGAGTAGCCGATCATGTCCCCGCGCTTCACCGTCGCCCCCTGCGTCGCGGTGGCCTGATCCAAGTGCAGATAGAGCGCCGCTGTCCCGTCGCCGTGATCGATCACCACGCGATTGACCGTGTTCGCACACGTCGTGCAACACGCGTCGGTCGTGCAGCCGTCGTAGCAGCCGTCGCCCGGGCCCACGAGGTTCTGCGAGAAGATCACCGTGCCGCCTCGCGAGGCATGCAACGGCGTATGCCGCGGCAGGCCGAAGTCCCAGGCCCACGCGCCCTTGCCCGTGTGCGAGAACGACGAGTTGTTGCCCTGGGTGACCTTGTACGTGTCGCCGCACGCCCACGGCATCGCGTAGCCATCGGGGGAGACCACGCTGTTGCAGTAGTCGTTGACGCCCGCGGGCGCGACGAAGCAGCCGTCGGCGCAGGTCTCTTCCACGGTCCAGACGCTGTTGGTGCAGCGCAGGACGTCGCCGTCGTGAGCCGGGAGCAGGTCCACCTGGCAGCCCTTGCCCGGGGCTTGCGCACTCACGCCAGCGCCGCAGTACAGACCGTTGCCGTTGTAGCAGTCGCACGTGGGGAGCGGAGGTCCTCCGCCCGTTCCTGCAGCGCCGCCCGCAGAGGAACCGGCCGCGCCCGCCTCTCCGGCCGCGCCCCCGGTGCCAGCGGCGCCTCCTTGCGCGCTCCCCGCTGCGCCGGCTGCACCCGACGCTCCCGCGTTGCCCGCGGCACCCGCGGCACCCGCGCCCCCACCGCTGCCCGCAGCATCCGGGCTGGAACCTGCAACGCCGTCCGGCAGGGCAGCGTCCACGCCGCCGTCGGAAGATGGCGCGTTGCCGTACCAGGGGCTCGTGTCGTCATCGCTGCAGGCTGCAACCGTCAGAGCAGCGCACAGCGCCATGCCAGGAGCGAGGAGTCGTCGGAACACGCTGCAAGAGTATCCCCGATGCGCCGCCGATCGGAAGCGTCGTGCCGACGCGAACGGCAGGGGGCTCAGCGAGAGCGCATCTGGAGCACTGCTTCCAGATCGCGGTCGAGGCGATAGCTGCGACAGCGCTGGCGCAGCTCATCGAGCTCGAGCTCGGGATTGCGATCGAGCAGCTCCAGGATGTCGAGCTTCGACTTGGCCCCCCCCGCGTAGAGCTTGAAGGCGATGAGCGTGATCAGATCGGTGACGACCAGTGGCTCTCCAGGGGCGAGCGCGGATCCGTGCCGCAGGGCATCGGTGATCAGACGCGGAAAGCCGCCGGCGGGCGGGTTGGAGAAGTTCACGACCTGCACGAGGATGGCGCCTTCGCCGCGGACGTCGAGCACACCTCCGAGGGGGTCGTCCGGATCGGGCCGATGCACATCGACCTCGTAGCCCAGAGCCCGAAGCTCCGCCGCAATCGCATCGAGCTGTCGAGGATCGATCGCCGTCGCGAGGTCGAGGTCGACCGTGTCGCGCGGGTAGTTGTGGATTGCCAGGGCCATGGCGCCAACCACGACGGCGTCGGCCTGATGCCCCGCAAGCACCTCGGCGACGCTCCGAGCGACACGCAGCGTCGCATCGATGGAGGTCGCGGCACCGCTCATGGTTGCCGATGCCCTTGGGTCCGTCGCCGCATCAGCTCGAGCCGACGCTGACCGAGCGCAAGAGCGAGCTCCATTCGCTCGAGCGGGGTCATGGCGCGCACGCGGGCGATCTCGGCGCGTCGAGCCGAATCGGCAGACGCGCTGCGGCGGCCTGCGCGTGCCTCTTGATCGCCCTTGTCATCCATACCCGGAGGCTAGCGCCCGCGGTGCAGGACTACCAGGGGGCGCTGGGAAGCGGGCCCGTGATGCCGAGCCGGGTGGCGGTTTGGAGAGCCCCGCGGCCGTCTACCGAACCACCGGATTCGAGGCCTCGAAGCTCACTTCCCAGTACATCGAGCGGACACCGAGATTCGCCGGGAGCGGCTCGAAGGGTGATGCCCGACGCACGGCATCGAGGCATCCCCGATCGAACTCGGCGATACCGCTCGTGCGTCGCACGTGGGGCTGGTGGACGGTTCCGTTGGCCGCGAGGGTGAACGCGATGATCACCGTGCCCTGCCGCATCTGTTCGGCGGCCCACCGGGGAAATGCGTTCTCCCACAGAGGGTAGAGCCTGGCGGCCATCCGGCGCTGGTACGACGTGAGGCGCGGGTCGTACTGGTTCGGCGCATAGAAGCCTCCACCGCCCGGGCCCAGCGCTTCGGAACGCGACCCAGGCCCGTCTCGCCCCCCGGAACCCGTCGGCCCTGGCCCCGCCTCGCCGCCGCGCCCCGCGCCCGGTCTCCCTCCCGCCGGGCTCGCGTGCGTCAACGATGCGTTGCTCGCTGCAACCTCCTGCGCGCTGTCCACCGTGTCCTTCGGCTTGCCCGGCACGTCGGCCGGAATGCTCGGCGGCCCCTCGCGCACCATCGGACGGGCGCTGGCGATCGCTGCCGACGCGCGGTGATCGCTGCCCGGCGCGCCGTCGGGAATCCCGACCCCAGGAGCCCCCGATGCGCGGCCAGCCACCTTGCCACCCACGGGACGCGGGGGCTCGTCTTCCCCCACAGGAGCCGCGCGGATCCCGATCCGGATCGCACCCGCGATAGCTGCCGGCGACGATCGCGCGATCCCGCGCGACGGGTCGCGCTCCGCCGAAAGCCGTCGATCCATCGTGCGCCCCTTCCCCGTCGCGAGGAACGTCAACTCCATCGGATGCGTGGTGTAGCGCCCGTCTTCCCACGACCTGCGGCTCTTCGAGGTCGCGAGCCGCTGGAGCTGATCGCGGTCCACTCGACTCTGCAGCTCCGGGCTCAGACGGATGCCGTCGTCGCGGTCCGCCAGGTTCACCGCGGCGACCCTGGCAGCATCCTCGCCTCCCCTGCCCCGTCGATCGGAGTCGGGACGCGGGACCACCGGATTGCCACCCGAGGGATGCGGAGGCTCCGCGCTCGCGGGGTCCTCGCGAGGTTCGGGGTCGATCGACTCCTCGGTGAAGCTCGGAGAGTCGATCTCGAAGACGGGTGCGATCGCCGCGGTTTCGAGGGACTGCACGGCGGATCGGAGAGGCGCGAGCTCGCGCTGGACGACGACGGCACCGACCGCGACGAGAGACAGGTGCAGGGCTGCGGAGACAGCGATCGCCGCAGGCACCATCAGCCTCTGACCGGGCAGGAGTACGCCCATCGTGATCTCATTATGGCCCCGTCGGGAGCGACTGGCAGCCAGGTTGATTGGCGAGAGCGGATCAGAGGGTGGCTTCGATCTGGCCGGGTTCCACGGCGGCCTTGCGGACCTTGACCGCGAAGGCCTTGCCGTCCCAGGTCAGCTCGACGAGAGCGAACTTGACGGCGCGTCCGCGCTGGTCGGACTTCCATCGGACCGACCACGCGCCGCGTTCCCACGCCTCGCGCGAGAGGAGCAGCGCGTACAGCCCGATCGGCCCGGCGTCGGTCGCGTCGCCGGAGAGCTTGTCCTTGTCGGCCGCGCGCGAGGCCAGCACGAGCTGCGCGTCGCGGTCTTCCCAGACGAGCAGCGAGAGCATTCCCGGACCGGAGAAGAGCTGCAGCTCCTTGAGCTTGCGGACGAGGGAATCGACGGCGGAGGGGCCGCCTGCAGGGGTGGGGTCGTTCAGCAGCAGGCCGAGGCGAGCCGCCGACGACAGGCGGGCCCAGAGCCTGGGATCGGAAGGCCCAGGTGTCCCCTCTCCCGCGGACACCTCGCGCTCGATCCGCAGCGCCTCGTCGATGCGACCGGTGCCCGCGGCGGCGGACGCGAGCCGCAGCCAGTTCATCGGGTTCTTGGGCTCGAGGTCCGCGAGGGTGCGGTACTGCCGGTAGGCCGCGGGGTACCACCCGTGGCGCAGGAATGCGTCGCCCAGCACGCGTCGCGACGCCGGCTGCCCGGGATCGAACTCCACGATCTCGGAGTAGGTGCGAAGCGCTTCCTCGCGCTCCCCGGCCACGGCGAGCACGTCGCCGAGCTGCTGGGCGAGCAGCGGCGTCATGAACCCGCGATCCCGCAGACGTCGTCCATGGGAGAGCGCTTCGGCAACCTGTCCGCTCTCGGCAAGGACACGCACCATGCGCGCTTCACCGCCCGGATCGCCGGGCGCCACGAGCAGCGCTTGACGGATCTTGTCGGGGCGGTCGGCAGGCTTGGCGTCGAGCAGCTCGCGGTCGATCTGGTTCCAGTCCACCCTGCCGCCGAACAGTACGCGGGAGACAGCGGCTGCGATGCGGAGATCCACGGTCCGACGCAAGATCTTTCGTGCTACGAACTTCTGGGCGTCGGGCTCGGAGGCGAAGTGGTGAAGGGCAACCTCCACGGCCTCCTCGGTGTCGAGGCGCTTCTGCACGAGCTCGAGAAGCGCGGCTTGATCTCGCCAGTCGGGCAGCTCGCAGCCGGAGCGCGCGAGCTCGTACTGCTGCATCAGATCCGCGGCGCGGACCGCGCTGCGCAGCCGCTTCTCCCACAGCATGATGCGCTCGGGCAGCGACCGGCTCGCGGCATCGCTGCACCGCGCCGGAGGCATGCGAGCGATGACGACCGGGCTGGGACGCGTCGACGCGATGGGTGCCTTGAGCTTCCCGGCCTCGGCCGCGGTCTTGTCATTCTTGGGATCGGGTCGGGGAACCGGCGGAGGGGCCGGGAGAGCGGCCGCGGAGGCCGCCGCGATGGACATCGGCTCCGCCTTCTTCTCGGAAACCGAGTCCTGCGCCGTGCGGGTCTTGGCGCCGATCTGCGCGGGGGCAGGCGCTGCCGCGCCTCCCTTCATCCCACCCGTCGCTGCGCCCAGCCCCCGGGGTCCCGCCATCGGTCGCGATGCGCTGACCTCGAGCTCCGAAGTGTCACCGGAAACCCCCGCCCCTTCCGTCGGAATGTCCGAGGGAGGCTCCGCGGTCGCCTGCGCCGCATAGCGGCCGTCGGACGCACGCGACTTGGAGTTGCCCATGGAGCCCTCCTCGCTGCGCGAACCTGGGGCGCTCGACGGCAGCTCGTCCTCTGCGATCGCGGCGGCGTCCGCCCTCGACTTGGAGCAGCCGGCCATCAGCAGCGGCTGCACGGGATTGAACAGCTCCGCGAGGCGCCGCTCCGCCATGGGGTCGTCGAGGGACGTCAGCCGCACGCCGCGCAGCGGTGAGGGCCTGCGCTTGATCCCCTGACGCGCGTAGGCCGCCTCGCTCTCCAGGGCCAGGATGCTCGTGTACGGCGTCATCAGCCCGTACTCCATGCCGAGCTCCAGCACCTTCGTGCGATTGTCGTCGGGAGAGGTCCCGCTGCCGAGCAACTGGCGCACGTACTCACCCGCCCAGATCCGCGGCACCAGCGAGGTCACCACGGTCGAGGAGGTCACGACGGAGTACTCCTTCTTGATCTCCTTGCCCGCGATGCGTCCGCGGACCGACGCGGTCTTCGGGAGCGGGTGATGGGTGCGGGCCACGAGCACGAGCTCTTCGCCGCGGGAGAGCCTTCCGGCCGAGGACAGGAACGGCTGATCGAGCCCGGCGCCGAGATCGACCTCGATGTCGGTGAGGGTCGGGGTCTTGATGAGGCTCGCGAGCTGCAGAGCCTGCCCCGTGGTCTGATCGGTCTCCGTGATCCGAAGGTACTTCCCTCCGCCCGTGCGAGACAGGTGCTCCATCAACGCGTGCCGCGCATCGGTCCCCACGCCCACGCAGAACAGCCGCGCACGCGATCCGGCAAGCGATCTGCGCAGCCGATCGGTCAGCGCCTCCGGAGTCCACTCGCCCGAGGTCGGCGCGCCGTCACCCACGTACACGATCGCGGGCTGCTCGCCGCCATGCAGACGCCCGAGAGAGGGCTCGAGCATCGCCCCGAGATCGGTGGCCCCCGCAGGCGTGTGCTCGCTCAAGCGCTCCAGCGCCTGCGCGATGTCCTTGTCGCTCGCCGGCGATGTCCCCTCCTTCGGGTACAAGACCGTCGCGGCCACGTCGACCGCGACCAGCGCGAAACGATCGTCGGGAGACAGGGCGCGCAGGATCGCCTCGGCCGCGGAGGCACGGAGCTGACGGGCGCCTTCGTCGCCGCCCGCCGACGTGTCCACGACCAGGGCGATGTCGCCGCGCACCTGGGGGAGCGTGGCGAAGTCGAGATCCGGGACCCAGCGCGCCATGACGTAGTCGGCCTTGTCCTTGCCCGCCTGGAAGCGCCAGGTGCGCAGCGGCTCGACCTTCTTGCGCGTCGCGATCTCCAGTTGGAAGTCCGCGCGCGGCACGTAGCCGCTGCGACGCATCGTCACCTTGCGACCGTTGTCCTCCACCGTCGCATCGAGAGAGGTCGCGAGATCCACGTCGCTCTTCGTCGCTCCCGTGTCCACCTGCAGCGCGAACTCGTCGAACCGCACGGGGTCGTCGGAGCGCAGCGGGTACACGTACCGGATCTTGCCCTCGACCAGGGGAAGCACCTGCGCGTACCGAAGCACCACGCGGCGCGTTCCGTTCGCAGGAATCGGGTAGATCCTCGCGCGGTAGCTCACGCCGTCGACCCACTCGAGCAACGCGGGATCGTTGCCGCTGCGCACCGCGGCCGCGTACTTCGCCGCTGCCTCCTTGCGCTCCGTCACCTCCCCTTCGACCAGCACACCGTCCGTCTCCAGCGCGAAGCCCGTCACGCTCGCATCCGACGGCACCGTGAACCAGTACCACCCTTCGATCGGGCGGCCTCCAGGGTTGGAGAACGTCTGATCGACCTCGGTCTCGGCAATGCCGTCGCGAACGACCGCGCGCACGACCTGCTTGGACACCCCGAGCTTGAGCGCAGGAGACCCCGCAGATGCGAAGGGATCCAGGCCGTAGATTCGACCGGAGCCGCTGCCGGCGATGGACCGCGAGGAGCGGCTGTCGCCCATGCCGCCGGTCCAGTCCTGCCAGAAGGCGACCGGCTCGACCTTGGGAGCCTCGCTCCCCTTGGCCACTGCCTTCTCGCCGGCGTTGACCTCCACACGTCCGCCCGGCGACGCCAACGTCGCCAGACCGCGCGCGACATACACTGCGACCTGATCGCCATCCCGCGCCACGCTCAATCCGGCGTCGGACGCGGTGATCGCGTGCACCCCCGCCTTGCACCCGATCGCGTCGCGCTCGACCCTCGCGGCGTCGAACCAGATCTCGCCACGATCGATCTCCACGGTTCGCTCTCCGAGAACCACCTGGGTCTCGCCGCGGAGGAAGACGCCTGCGCCGTCGCCGGTGCGCACGAACGCGCGGGATCCCTTGCCCGTGGTGACGACGGAGCCGTGGCCGAGGGGAGTTCCGGAGAGGGCCTGGCTGCTGGCTGCGCCCTCCTTCACGCTCACCTCGCCCGCTACCAGCTCCAGCCGGGCTCCGATGGTCTTGCCCTTGGTGAGCTTGGGACGCTTGACGACCGTCCAGATCAACAGGGCCACGATGCAGACGCCGGCCAATGCCGCGATGATCACCTTCCAGGCGTCGTTGCGCAGACGAGACTTCGCCATGAACTACCCCCGACAGGTCCGAGTCGTTGACAGTACGCTATCACCACTACGTTTCGAGGAGCGCGAAGATCCGGGCGGCAAGCAAGACGCGCGCGACGACCGCGGCGACTGCTTGGACTCGAATGGTTCGCGCCCCTTGGGCCCGGTCTACCCGCCAGCGACGCGTGCTTTCATTGCGCGGCGAGCCAGTCCTTCAGACCGAACCGGCGCGCAACGTTCTCGGTGGTTTCCGCGGCCACCTGATCGAAGGGTACACCTCTGAGCTCCGCGATCCTGCGGGCCGTGTGCACCACGTAGGCCGGCTCGCAGCGCTTTCCCCGGAAGGGAACCGGCGCCAGATAGGGGCTGTCGGTCTCCACCAAGTACCGATCCGAAGGGACGAACCGAGCCACCTCGTGAAGTGTCTCGGCCTTGGGGAACGTCACGATGCCCGACAAGGAGATGTCGAAGCCGAGATCGAGCGCCTTGCGTGCGAACGCAACGTCCTCGGAAAAACAGTGGAACACGCCTCCCACATCGCGCGCACGCTCTTCTTGCAGAATGGCCAGCGTGTCGTCGGCTGCCTCGCGCGTGTGGATCGCGATCGGCTTGCCCAGCTCGTGCGCTAGCCCGATCGACCGTCGAAACACCTCCCGCTGCGCCTCGCGCGGGCTGAAGTCGTAGTGGTAGTCGAGCCCGATCTCCCCCACCGCCACCATCCTGGCATGACGCGACAAGCGCGTGAGCTCGTCCCATAGCTCGGGCTGGAACGCGGAAGCCTCGTGCGGATGCAGCCCCACGATCGCAACCACGTCGGCCCGACGCTCCGCGAGGGAGACGGCGTGTCTCGCTGCAGCGGGATCGCCTCCCACGCCAATCGCGATGAAGCCTGTCACGCCCGCGGCGCGCGCGCGCTCGAGCACTGCGTCGGGCTCCTGCCCCTTGAGGTTGCCGGGATCGAGATGGCAATGGCTGTCCACGAGCATGATGGCCGTGGTCTAGAGCAGGCCGAAGGGAGTTGCCACCACGAACGACAGACCGCGGGGCTCACCTCTCTCCCAGCTCGGACCAACGCGGGGCGGTCGCGAAGGCGGCCTGAATCAGCCCCACGTGCGAGTAGGCTTGCGGGTAGTTGCCCCACATCGATCCGGCCAGCGGATCGAAGTCCTCCGCGAGCAGTCCGAGCGGCGAGTCGAGGGAGCACACCCGCGACATCAACGCCCGCGCCTCGTCGGTTCGACCCAGCCGGGCAAGGGCTTCCACGAGCCAGAACGTGCAGAGCATGAAGGCCACCTCCGGGGTCCCCAGCCCGTCGTTCGTGCGGTAGCGCTTGATCCACCCGTGATACTCCAGGTCGGCCTGCACAGCGTCGATCGTCGCGTGAAGCCGGCGATCGTCTCCAGGCAGAAAACGGAGCATCACCGCCTGCAGCAGCGCCGCGTCGAGCTCGACACCACCGTAGTCGGCCACCAGGCACCCGCGCGCAGGATCCACCGCGCGGAACAGGATCTGATCGCGGATGCGCTCCGCGGCTACGCGGAACTCGTCGGCATCGGCCGGACGGTGAAGGCGCGCGATGCGGCTCATCCGATCCGCGGCGGCCCAGCACATCAACGAGCTGAAGGTCTGCGGTCGCCACTCCGATCGAATCTCCCAGATGCCGGCGTCGGGTTGCCCAACGACGAAGACGGCCTTGCGCGCGAGACGCGCGACCAGGTCGAGAGCGGTCGGAGTGACCTGATCGCGGAACCGGGGATCCAGGAACAGAGGAGCCAGCGAGAGCACCATCTCGCCGAACACGTCGTACTGCTTGTGGGTCGCCGCGCCGTTGCCCACGCGCACCGGCCGCTCGCCCCGGAATCCAGGCCAGTCTTCCAACACCCGCTCCTGCAGATCCGTCTTGCCGTCGATGCGGTACAGCGGGGCGAGGTCCAGGTCCGGGGCCGATGCCGCGACGTTGAGCAGGAAGTGCAGGAACTGCTCGCGCTCCTCGAACTGGCCGACCTGGCGCAGAGCGCCGAGCGTGTAGAACGAGTCGCGCAGCCAACAGTACCGGTAGTCCCACGTGCGTCCAGAGCCGGGGGCTTCGGGGATCGACGTGGTGAGGGCGGCCACGATGGCGCCGGTGTCTTCGAAGCAGTGGAGCTTGAGCGCGAGGGCGGAGCGGATGACGGCCTCCTCGTACATGGGAGGGACGTCGCAGTGCTTGACCCAACGTTGCCAGTAGCGGACGGTCTCGCGCAGGAAGCGGTCGCACAGGGGCTCGAGGGCCTCTTCGACGGGAGCGCCCCAGGCGAGGACGAAGTGCTTGTTCTCGGTCAGGGCGAAGGGCTCACCGTCGAGGTAGGACAGGGGTGCGTCGGTGGTGAGGCGCAACTCGGCATCGAACCCGCGGAAGGCGACGTGGTGGGAGCCGATCTCACGCCCGGGACGTGCGCGGGACCAGCCGAGGACGGGATCGCAGGACACGCGGAGCCTGGGGGTTCCTGCGAGCGGCTCGACGATGCGGAGGAGCTTGGTGGGGCGGAAGCTGCGCTCGTACTGGACGAAGCGAGGGGCGAAGTCGATGACCCGGAAGGAGCCGTCGGGGCCGTCGAAGCGTGTCTCGAGCACGTTCGTGTTGGGCAGATACCGCTGCACCCCACGACGTCGATCCGCGGCCATGATCGCGAACGAGCCGCCGTCGCGGTCATCGAGCAGGG
>JAKLDZ010000161.1 GCA_022703255.1 Myxococcota bacterium
GGGGGGGGGGGGGGGGGACGATCGAGCGGCGCCCTTGACGAGCGTCTTGGTCGTTCCCATGAAGGAGACCCCAGCGTTTGACACGGAGGAATCGAACATGAGCGAGAGCAGCCCCGGCAGCGACATCCCGCGTATCCCTCTGATCGGTGAGAAAGCCCCGGCCTTCAAGGCAGCGACCACCCAGGGAGAGATCAACTTCCCGGAGGATTTCAAGGGCAAGTGGGTGATCCTGTTCAGTCATCCTGCGGACTTCACCCCGGTGTGTACCACCGAGTTCATGTCATTTGCCCGCATGGAAAAGGAGTTCGAGCCGCTCAACACGAAGCTGATCGGGCTCTCGATCGACAGCCACTACAGCCACATCGCCTGGCTCCGCACGATCAAGGAGAAGATCGAGTGGAACGGCATGAAGAACATGGAGGTGAAGTTCCCGGTCATCGCGGACCTCACGATGGAGGTGGCGAAGAAGTACGGGATGGTCCAGCCGGGCGCGAGCAACACGCAGGCGGTGCGGGCGGTCTTCTACATCGATCCCCAGGCTCGGATTCGCGCGTTGGTCTACTACCCGCTTTCGAACGGTCGGAACTTCGACGAGATCAAGCGGTTGCTGATTGCGATGCAGACGTCCGACGAGCACGGGGTCGCGACGCCTGCGGACTGGCGTCCGGGCCAGAAGGTCATCATTCCTCCGCCGGGATCATGCGGCCAGGCGGCCGAACGCGTGCAACAGGCTGGCAGCAGCGGCTATGAATGTCTCGACTGGTTCCTGTGCCTGAAGAACCTGCCCGAGAAGAAGTAGCCCTCCGTTCAGCCAAGCCCCGAAAGAGCGCGTACGCGGCCCCAACGCGGGTTCGGATCTGCGGGCCGGGCGACGCGGTCCCTGGCCGCCCTTGACCGAACGCGGCGTCGGCCTATCCTTCGACGCGCTCTCCGCCCGCGAAATCCCGGGCAGCAGGACCTCACCATGAACAAACCCCCCGGACCGGATCGCCCGGAATCGACCGAGCCGGATCCCGAGTACGCCACCGTGCAGATGAAGGCGAACGCACCTACCCGCTGGGAGGTGCCGAGCTGGCGCCTGACCGTGATGGAGGGCAAGCAGCGCGGCGTCACCTTCCCCTGCCCGATCGGCACGAGCGTGATCGGAAGCGCGGCGTCGAGTCAGATCTGCCTTCAGGACCCCACGGTCTCGCGCGTTCACGCGGAGTTGGTGGTGCAGCACGACGGTGCGATCCTCCGCGACTGCGAGAGCACCAACGGAACCTTCGTCGAGGAGGTGCGGGTACGGGACGCCGACGTGCGGGAGGGCAACCGCATCCGCGTGGGTGCCACGATGCTGCGGGTCGAGCGCTCGGGGGAGATGCTCGTCGCGGAGCTCTCTTCGAATGACAGCTTCGGTGAGATGGTCGGGCGGAGCCCCGCGATGCGGGCGGTTTTCTCGGTGCTGGAGCGTGTGGCGCTGACCGACGCGACCCTGTTGATTCAGGGCGAGACGGGGACGGGCAAGGATCTGGCGGCGCGGGCGGTTCACGAGAGCTCGCGCCGGGCAGAGGGCCCCTATGTGGCAGTCGATTGTGGGGCAATCGCCGAGACGCTGTTCGAGAGCGAGCTGTTCGGGCACGTGCGCGGAGCGTTCAGCGGGGCGATGTCGGACCGCACCGGGGTGATCGAGGAGGCCGACGGCGGGACGCTGTTCCTCGACGAGATCGGGGAGCTGCCGTTGGGATTGCAGCGCAAGCTGCTGCGGGTGCTCGAGACCCGCGAGGTGCGGCGCGTCGGGTCGAACCGCTCGAAGCGCGTCGACGTCCGGCTCATCGCCGCGACCAATCGTCCCCTGACCGCTGCGGTCAACGCGGGGCACTTCCGCGAGGATCTGTTCTTCCGGCTCGCGGTGGTGATGGTCGAGCTTCCGCCGTTGCGGCAGCGACGCAGCGACATCCCGGTATTGGCGCGTCACCTGCTCACGCGGCTCACCGATCGGCAGGTCGCGCTGCCCGCGGAGGTGATCGCCTCGTTGGCGTCGCGCGGCTGGCCGGGCAACGTGCGGGAGCTGCGCAACTTCCTGGAGCGGGGGCTGTCGCTCGGGTGGGCGGGGGAGCGTGTTCCTGGCGATCCGAAGCCGATCCCGGCGGGGCTCGACGAGCTGGTGCCGACGCACTTGCCGCTCAAGGAGGCGAGGCTGGTGTGGATGGATCAGTTTGACGAGATCTACCTTGGCGCGCTTCTTCGCAAGACCGGAGGCAACGTATCGGCGGCGGCGCGTGAGGCGGGCGTAGGGCGGCGTTTCCTGCAGCGGGCGATGAAGCGCATCGGGTGGTCGGAGCGGTCGCGCCCGTCGGATTCCGGCTGATTCTTCCTGCAGAAACCTCGCTGGTGCGTTGGAACGACGCACCGAAGCGTGTAGGCTGCCCTTCGTGCCCGCTCCCTCCGACTCCCCACTTGCCGTCCCGCCCGATCCCGTCGGGAGGATCATCGACGGCAAGTACGACATCTGCCAGCGTGTCGCTGCCGGCGGAGTGGGGACGGTGTACCGCGCGCGTCACCGTTTCACGGGTCGTCTGGTCGCGCTCAAGCTCCTCAACGAGCAGTACAGCCGGGACAAGGCCATGTCCGAGCGCTTCCTGCGCGAGGCCAAGGCCGCCGCCGAGATCGGACACCCCAACATCGTTGATGTCGTCGATGCCGGCGTCGACGAATCGGTCGGTGTGTACGTCGCCTTCGAGCTGCTCGAGGGGTTCGACCTCGCCGAGGCCGTGCGGCGCAAGAGCCTGTCCATCGGGCAGATCCTCGACGTAGCGGACGTGGTGCTCGACGCCCTGGAGGCAGCCCACCAGGCGGGGATCATCCACCGCGACGTCAAGCCCCCGAACATCTTCCTCGTGCCGCAGGACGACGGGGCGTTGAACGTCCGCGTGCTCGACTTCGGAGCGGCGAAGCGCCAGCGGGTCAACGTGGAGGAATCCCTGACGACGTTCGGCACGGTCATCGGGACCCCGGCGTACATGAGTCCGGAGCAGGCCTCGGGGCAGACGGTCGATCCGCGCGCGGACGTCTGGTCCGTGGGTGCGGTGCTGTTCCGCTGTCTCGCGGATCGGCCGCCCTTTGCCGAGCGGAATCCGAGCCTGCTGCTCGCGTGCATCATTCGCGACACGGCGCCGAGCCTCGCGGAGTTCCGTCCCGACTTGCCGCCGTCCCTGATCGCGGTGGTGGACAAGGCCCTCGCGCACGACGCGGCGCAGCGATGGCCCAGCGCGAAGGCCATGCGCGAGGCCTTGAACGACGCGCGCGCGCACGCGTCACAGCCCCTCGCCGCGCCCGCTTCGGGGCAACTCTCCGCCCCCGACCCGCAGGCAGCCGGCGTCTCGCCGCAGTCCGTGGAAACCACCATCGAGGACGTCGCCCCCGAGGTGGCAGCCGCTCCGCTGCGGAAGAATCGAGCCCTGATCGCGAGCGCCTTGGCCGCGGCCGCCGCGGCAGGCATCGCCGCCTCCGTGCTGTGGACCCGATCGCCTCGACTCCCCGACACGGCGGTCGCTCCGTCCGCCGCCGCGACGTCCTCGCAGGTCAACGCTTCCGCCGCGTCCGCTTCAGCGACACTTCCTGTCGTATCCGCTTCTGCCCCGTCCCCGACCGCGATTCCCACCGCCCCAGTCGCCGCATCGGCGAGCCCCGCGAGCACGCCGGCCGCCCCGACGCCCAGGTTGGCCAAGACCGCGCCCGCGGGCACGCAACGTCCCCCGGTCGTTCCGATTCGAGAATACGAATGAAGACCCGAACCCTCCTGCTCGCGTTGGCCTTGTGTGCGATTCCGTGCGTCGCATTCGCCGACGACGCCGACGCCGCGCGTGAGCACTTCAACCGTGGCGTGGCGCTGCTCGACGACTCGCAATTCGCGGGCGCCGTGGCCGAGCTCGAGAAGTCCCGTTCGATCCGCGAGACCGCGCCGGTCCTGTTCAACCTCGGTCTGGCCTGTCGCGGCGTGGGCCGGTATCTCGACGCGCTCGACCACTTCCGTCGATTCCTGGCGATACGGGACGTCTCCAAGCACGAGAAGATGGCCGGCACGGCCCGCACGCTGATCGACGAGCTGCAAGCGGCGCTGGTGCAGGTCGAGGTGCGGGTGTCCGGCGGGGCGACCTCGGTGCGCGTGGATGGAAAGCAGGTTGCCCAGCGCGACGGCGCGCATGCGGCGGTGCTCGATCCGGGCAAGCACGTCTTCGAGGCGGTGCGTGAGGGTTACGAGCCTGCGGCGCGGAGCGTCGAGCTCAAGGCGGGGGCGCGCGAGCAGGTGACTCTCGACGCTGGTGCGAAGCCCAAGCCTTCGAGGATTGCAGTCGATGCGACTCCCGCGCAGGCGGAGATCTGGCTGGATGGCAAGCTGGTCGGCCGCGGACGCTATCAGGGGCTGATCGCCGTCGGCACGCGACAGCTGCGCGTCGTCGCCCCCGGACACGATCCCGCCGATCGAACCCTGCGCGTGAACCCCGACTCGCGCCAGCAGATCTCGATCGCGCTCACGCAGAGCTCGCGCCCGATCACGAAGCAGTGGTGGTTCTGGGCCGGCGGGGCGGCCGTGGTGGCGGGTTCGGTGCTGGCTGCGGTGCTCCTGCAGCCGGACAAGCCGATGCCCTACGAAGGATCCCTGGGCTTCGTCTCCGAGGCGCTGCGATAGCGGCGACCGGCCAGCATCGCGAGTCCGAGCGCGATCAGCGCCAGCCAGCCTCCGGATCGCTCCCCGGGCGAGGTCCTGCAGGAGCAGCCTCCGTCGTCGTCGCCTGCCGCTGCGCCTGCGGGATTCGCACCGCCGTCGAGGGTGCCCGCCTGGCCCGCCCCGGCAATGCCTCCGGCGTCGGACCCGCCACTCGCACCACCCGTGCTGCTGCCGGCCTTGCCGGCGTCGGCCGACGGCCCGCCCGCGGCTCCGGCAGCGCCTGCGTTCCCGGCGCTCCCGGCGTCTTGCCCGGGGACGGTGCCTTCGGTGTCCTTGATCGTTGCGCTGATCGACCAGCCGGGATTGGTGCCGGCACCCGCGTAGGCGCCCCGGAACGTGAACCCACCCTTGGAGGTCCCGTTGAAGTCCGAGGCGTAATCGGTGTCTGCGGCCGCGACCGACATGTCGATTGCGGCTCCTTCGCACTTGCCGGCGAGCGGGTAGAAGTCCATGGCGCCCAGCTGGATCGAGGGGCTGCTCACGAGCTGCGGGGCATTGGCAACGGTGTCGGTGAGGTTGTCGCGGACGTCGGTGCCGGACCCGGAGACACCGGTTTCCGCGAAGATCAGATTGCCGAACACGGACGAGCCCTGGGCGGCGGCGCTGCCCACGTGGATTCCGCGCTTGGCCGAGTAGATCGTGTTGTCGTAGACGCGGGCGAGCTTCAGGGGAAGATCGTGATTCTGCAGCAGCACGGCGGTGTTCGTGACGTCGACGAACACGTTGTCATGGATCGAGACGCGCCCGGATGCTTGCAGGAGCGACTCGCGGTGATTGCCGTGCAGGACGTTGCCGTAGATCTCGTACAGATCCTCGGAGCCCGCGCCGCTGTCCGGAAAGCCCCCCACCAGGAGGTTCGGCCGGTCGCCGTCGGGGCTCGGACGGTCGTTCTTGAGGAACACGTTGTGCCGGATGATCGTGGAGCTCGGACCGGTCGGCATGCCGTCCACCGCGGGGCGCGGCTTCTGATACTTGATCTGCACGTTGTAGCCGACCGTGTTCTCGACGAGGTTGTTCTCGATGACGCCCGCAACGAAGGGCGAATCTCCGTTGGAGTTGCCCAGGTACAGCCCGGTGCCGGCGCCCGAAATCCGGTTCCTGCGAACCACCCAGCCCCACGTCGGAGTCTTCGTCGAAATCGCTACCGTCCCCTGATCCGCGTCGTGCCCCACGAACGTGCAGTCCTCGATCGTGATGTGGTGCACCCGGTTGCCTGTCCCGTCCTTCGCGCTCACTCCGAACGCGCCAGCGACGCCTTTGCCGTCGATGGTGAGATGCCGCAGGACGACATGCTCCGAGTTCTTGATCTCGACGGTATTGCAGCAGGGGCCCGGGTCGGCGGTGAACACTGCGGGCTCGCCGGACGACGGGCCTTCGATCACGATGGGCTGGGCCTCGGTGCCTTTGAGGTTGTTGACGACGAGCAGCTTGGGGTAGGTGCCTGCTGCGAGGTGGAGCGTGTCCCCGGGCTGAAGCGCTGCCACAGCGGTCTTGTAGTCGTCGGGACCGGCCTGGATGTCCGCGGCCATCGCGCCCGACGCGGACAGCAGGGCAACGCTGGTGGCTGCAACGACGAGCGGAATCGATCTGCGCATGATGGTTTCTCTCCCAAAGGGGCTTCGCGCCAACGGTGTCGTTCGCGCGAGCACAGCACGCTCCGCGCCAACGCGCAGCACGATCCGTGCGTACGCAGCGTTGACCCATCGCCGCGTTCGAGGGTGCGTCATCCGTGTCCCATTCCGGTCGCTCCCCGCCTCCAATCTGGATCCCGATCGTCGCACCCTGCGCCTCCGCGCACCGCCCTGACACAAGGGGATGGCGGCGTTGCCGGGCGGGACCCATCGAGGCATCCCCGGGTCGCGTGCGGGAACGGCGCTTGCTCTCGCGCGACGGGGCGGGGCCAGAACCCTTGGACCCCAGGTCCCCTCACGATACAGTTGTCGCCTTCATGCCCGGACTCCACAGCATCCGTCGTCTTCGTCTTCCCACGAAGCACTCCCTCCGCCTCCTTCTCGCGTGTGCGCTGATCGCCTGTTCGCCCGACCCGGTCACCGAGCTGGTGGTGGTGGTCAACTCCGACATGAAGACCCCCGGGGAGTTCGATGGATTCCGGGTGGTCGTGACGGGACATGACGGCGAGATCTCGACGGATCGGTACTACTTCCTCGGGAGCGAGCCCGGGAAGGTGGCGCTGCCCGCGGACTTCGGCCTGGTGCCGAAGGGTGACGACGCATCGAGAAGAGTGACCGTCGAGGTGTGGGCGACCCTGGCGGGCGCCGACCTGTTCTCGAATCGGGCCATCACCGGGTTCGTCGAGGGCAAGACCCTGCGCCTCGACATGTTCCTCGCGAGCCGTTGCCTGTCCGAAGCCAAGGCCTGCAAGCCCAACGAAACCTGTCGCGTGGACGGCTGCGTGCCGCCGGAGGTGGACCCGGGCAGCCTCCCGGAGTTCGATCCCGGCTCCGGTTCGAGCGACGAATGGATCGCGACCGCGGGTGGCTCCGACGCAAGCTGGTGGGACGTCGCCTTCGACGCGGCGGGCAACACCTACGCCGCGGGCACCTTCTCGGGCCAGGTCGTCCTGGGGGGTACGACCTACCCGTCCACCGGGTACTCGGCCGTGCTGGCGAGCTTCGATCCGCTCGGCAAGCCGCGCTGGGTCAAGACCTGGTCGGGGAAGACGCTGGTTTGGGCATCGGCCGTGGCCACCGGGGCCGACGGCCGCGTCTGCGTGGGCGGGTGGTTCGACGGGCAGGTGCAGCTCGATTCGAAGCTCCTGGACGCGGGAGCCGGGCAGGAGAGCTTCGTTGCGTGTTTCGACGCGGGCGGGGCGCTGCAGTGGGCGAGCACGTTTGGAAGTCAGGGCAACGTGCAGACCAAGGACGTCGCGGTGGCTCCCAACGGTGACGTGGCGGCGGTGGGGCTGTACTTCGGGGAGCTGGCCTTCGAGGGCGGGACGATCAAGGTCTCGGGCCCGGTGACTTCCGACGACGGGTTCGTGGCGCGATTCGACGGGGCGGGCAAGTACAAGTCCTCGAGGGTGTTCGGCGGGGAGGGCGCCGACGACGTCGCATGGGAGGTCGCGTTCGACAGCCAGTCCAACCTGATTGCGGCGGGCACCGTGTCGATGGGGAGCGTGGATCTGGGCGGAGGGGCTGCGACGTACACGGGGTCGGCGAGCGCCTTCGTGGCGAAGTACGCGCCGGACGGCACCCACGTGTGGTCGCACGCGTTCGGAAACGGGGGGGATCAGACGATGACCGGAGTCGATGTCGGGCCGTCGGATCGCGTCGTGATCGCTGGAGGGTTCCCCGGGACGGTGGACTTCGGAGGTGGGGCGCTCACCTCGGCGGGGGGGCTCGACACCGGGATCGCGGTGTTCGATGCGGCGGGCAAGCACGAGTCCTCGGTGTTGTTCGGCGGGCTCGGGGCGGACCGTGCGCGCACCGTGCGATTCGTGTCCGACGCGCTCGTGGTCGTGGGGATGCACACGGGTTCGGTGTCGTTCCGCTCGAGCCCCTTGCTCGAAGCGTCCGATCAGAACGGCTACGTGGTGTCGCTGGCGTCCGACTTGTCGGCGGTGCGGTGGGCGCACACGCTGGGCGGTCCGGGCAATGATCTGGCGCACGGGGTGGACGTGAGGTCATCGGCGGTGGTGGTGGCGGGGGAGTTCGCGTCGACGTTGGGATTCGGGAAGATGTCGGCGACGGCGGCGGGGTCACGCGACGGGTTTCTGCTGCGTTTTCGGCGGTGATTGGGGGGCAGCGGGTGGAAGTCGAGGAAGGGCTTGACCTCGGGGCCGGGCCGCCTATGCTTCACGTCCCCTTCCGGCCTGGGGCTTCGTGCCCCCTGGTACATCGGCTTCGGTACCGGCCTCGCGAGGCTTCGGCGGGGGTGGAGCAGTCGCTCCGCATCATGATTCCACACGTTGTCGAAGCCACGAGGAAATCCCCATGAATCAGCATCCCGGAACGCTCGGGCGCAAGCTCGGCATGACCCAGATCTTCAACGCCGACGGCACCGTGGATCGCGTGACGGTGGTCGAGGCGGCGGCGATCGTGGTGGGCAAGCGCACGATGGAGAAGGACGGCTACAGCGCCCTGATCCTGGGCATTGGCGAGCGCAAGGAGAAGCACACGACGAAGCCGACGGCTGGCCAGTTCAAGAAGGCCAACCTGACCCCGATGCGCACGGTGCGCGAGCTTCGCTGCGCGCCCGAGCACGCGGCGCAGTTCGAGGTGGGGCAGAAGCTGCCTCTCGACCAGCTCTTCGAGGTCGGCCAGAAGGTCGACGTCCAGGGCGTCACCATCGGCAAGGGCTTCAGCGGCGTCTTCCGTCGCCATCACTTCTCCGGCTCGGTCATGACCCACGGCTCCCACGAGTACAAGCGTCACGGCGGCTCGATCGGTACCAACATGACCCCCGGTCGCACCCTCCCCGGCCTCAAGATGCCCGGCCAGCACGGCAACAAGATCCGCACCGCGCTCAACCTCAAGGTCGTGCGCATCGACGTCGAGAACGACATGCTGCTGCTCAACGGCGCCGTCCCCGGCGCGAAGAACGGCACCGTGATCGTCCGCGGCGCGGTCAAGAAGAACGGCGGCAAGCCCAAGAAGTAGTCCCGCGGCCCCGTCCTGCCCCTCCGGCGCACGTCGCCATGTCCCGCAATCCCAACCCCTACAAACGCCCCGATCACAAAAGCCGCGAGGCCCGCTCCCTCGGCTACCCCGCACGCAGCGTCTTCAAGCTCGAGGAGATCGATCGCCGCACCGGACTGCTCCGCCCGGGTCAGCACGTGCTCGACCTGGGCGCTGCCCCGGGCTCCTGGTCCATGTACGTCGCCAGGAAGATCGGCGCGGCAGGACGCCTCCTCGCGGTGGATCTGCAGCCGATCGGCGCCTCGCTGGGACCGAACGCCGTCTTCGTGCAGGGCGACGCTCTCTCGATCGAGGACGGCGTGCTCGGGCAGTTTGCGCCCTACGACGTGGTCCTGTCGGACATGGCCCCATCGACGACGGGGAGCAAGGAAGCGGACGCGGCGAAGAGCGAGGAGCTGTTCCTGCGGGCCGCGGAGGTGGGGGCGCAGCTCGGCAGGCCGGGCAGCGCATTCGTCGGCAAGCTGTTCATGGGCGGCGGGTTCGAGCCGACGCGTGCGCGGTTGCGTGAGCTCTACGACCAGGTGCGGGTGATCCGGCCGGAGGGTACGCGCAGCAACAGCGTCGAGGTCTTCCTGGTGGGGATGCATCGCAAGTAGCGGCGGCTCCCTGGCGTAACGATCCAGCGCGTGGAACTGTCCTGGCCAGTACCGAAGGAAGCGCTGTGCTGGCTGACCACGAAACCGCCGCCCTGGTGATCCGTGCGCGAGACGGCGATGCCCAGGCCTTTGCGCAGCTCACGCGGGCGTTCCTGAGAGCCGCCTACTCCGTGGCCCTCGCCGTGGTCGGGCGTCCCGCCGACGCCGAGGACGTCGCCCAGGACGCGTTCCTGCTTGCGTTCGAGCGCATCGAGAGCTGCCGGGAGCCGGAGCGATTCGCGGGCTGGTTGCTGCAGATCGTGCGCAACCAGGCGCGCAACTGGCTCGACCGGCGCCGTCTGCGCGACGTGCCTGCGAACGACTGCTGTGTCGAGCTGGAGCTCGACGCGCCGCAGCCCGATGCCGGGGCGTTCCGCGGAGCCTTGCTCGCAGCCCTGGGTCAGCTCGGATCCATACAGCGTGAAGTGATGATGCTCCACGACCTGGAGGGGTGGACCCACCCCGAGATTGCCTCTGCCCTCGGGATGTCGGAGACGATGTCCCGCCAACACCTGTTCCAGGCTCGTCGCGTGCTGCGATCGAGGCTCGACGGCAAGGCCGCAGCCGGAGGAACGCCATGACCCACGATGATCGAATCGACCTGTCGTCGCTGGATCCGTCTCGTGACGCGGATCGCTGGGAAAACATCGTCCAATCGATCGCTTCCCGGGCCGCTGCCACGCGTCGCCGCCAGATGACGATCCCCTATCAGCTCTCCCGCTGGGCACTGCCCGTCCTGGCAGCGGCGGCGTCACTCACGCTGCTCATCTGGACCGGGGCCTTGCTCTCCGGCGGGCGGAACGGCGCCACGGCTTCGAACGCTTCGTCCGCGAGCCCGAACGCATCCGCGCCGGCCTACGAGCTCGCGCAGTGGGCCGTGCAGGAGGAACTCCCGTCCACCGAGAGGATCCTCGAGGTCCTCGGAGGAAGCCATGGCTCGAACTGACGTGTCCTCGCGAAAGGCGAGGTTGCTGACGATCGCCGTGCTCGTGGCGACCTTTGCCGCGGGCACGGCGTCGGGCGCGGGCCTGTGCCATTGGATGGCGCCCCGCCCGCCCCTTCCGCCTCCGCCGATGAGCGCGCCCTTGCCGCTGCACGAGCTGGGGCTCTCCGACGAGCAACGCGAGAAGACGTTCCGGATCTTCGAGCAGCACCGTCCGGAGCTCGAGGCGGTGCTGCGCGACACGTTCCCGAAGGTGCGCGCGATCAACGAGCAGATCGAGAAGGAGGTCCGCGAGGTGTTGACGCCCGAGCAGCGCAAGCTGCTCGATGAGCTCAAGGCTCGGCGCCCGCATCCTCCGCTCGGTCCGCGTCCTCCGTGGAGTGCGCCCGGAGCCTCGGGGTTTCGCGGACCGCCTCCGCCGCATCCGATGGGAATGCCCCCCGCTCCGCCTCCCAGCTCCTCGCCCTGATCCCTGCTCTCCCTCTCTGCTGCGACGTCGTGCGGCTTGCCGGACCCCGACGAGCACGTGCGCAGCGACGCCCTAACGCTCCCAATCCGTGGACTGTCCCTGCGTTGAAGTCCCCGACAAGGAGTCCACACGATGCTTCGAATCGACCGTCTGGCGTGCTTGTTTCTGATCGCAGGCGTGAGCCTGCCGGCCTGCAACTCCCAAGAACCCTCATCCACGGATCCGGAGCAGAACGCCTCGAGCGAGCTGGCCGCCGAGCCGTCCCCGGCGAAGGGCGAAACGGAGGTGATGAAGCCCCCGCAGGAAGCGTTCGATGCGTGCAAGACGTTGGCGGAGGGAGCGGCGTGCAGCGTGACGTTCCATGAGAAGAAGCTGGACGGGACGTGTCGCAAGGGGCCGAGGGGCGAGGCCGAGCTTGCGTGTGCACCGTCGAAGATGGACGGGCCGCCTCCTGGTCCGCCGCCGGGAGCGCGTCGCGGTCCGCCGCAGGAAGCCCTCGATGCGTGCAAGACGTTGGCGGAGGGAGCGGCGTGCAGCGTGACGTTCCATGAGAAGAAGCTGGACGGGA
>JAKLDZ010000162.1 GCA_022703255.1 Myxococcota bacterium
CGCTGCAGGCGTGGATGGAGCGGATGGGGCGCCCGCACTTCCGGGTGAAGCTCGACGAGGTCGGGTCGTTCATCTGGACGCGGTGCAACGGAGAGGCGGAGGCGGGGGAGATCGCGGTGGCGCTCGAGGCGCAGTTTGGAGAGCGGGTGGCGCCGGCGCGGCAGCGGACGGCGCAGTTCTTCCGCAACATGGTCCGGGCGGGGATCGTGGAGCTGCGTCGCCCGGCCGTCTGATCTCCCCGCGCCTCTGCTCCCCTCCCTTGACCTCATCCGAGTCAGACCCCACACGGATAGCGTCGACCGAGATACCGATGAGGCGCGCAGCGATCGTCGGAAGCAGGCACGGGGCCCGTTTCCACCCGGAAACAACAAAGGGATGTGCATCGGTCGATGAAGGGGACGCCGAGGGGCGCCCCTTCGTTATTTTGTGGTTTCGCGAGTGGGTGTTTCCTATCCGTTCGTGGATAGATGAGCGGTCCGATCGCTCGCTGCGGACGTGGGATCACGGCGTCGAGGGCCGCAGGGTCGGGAGGTTGACTTCGTCGGGGGAGGCCCTACGCCAAGGTTGTCAACCGGAGTAGCCAAGAACGGCGAAGCACGATGACAGTCCCGCGAATTGGGGACACCATCGACCGGTTGAGGGGGGGGAACACAGGTTCCCCTCTTTTGGTTTGTGGGGGTCAGGCCGGCGAGCGGGGCCATTCCCGGGGGCGGGAGAAGGTGGACCTACCAGCTCTTCATCTTCTGGTAGACGGCGAACTGGGGGGTGATGTCGACGGGGATCGAGGAGCCGATGGAGGCGACGGCTTTCTCGAGCTCGGGGGAGACGACGGCGTACTTGTCGAGGAAGGCCTTGGCGCCGGCGTAGTCGCCCTTGGCCTCGATTTCGAGGTACTGACCGGACAGCTCGCGGACGGCCTTCTTGATCTTGCCGAAGTCGATCTTGAAGTGGCCGGTTTTGGCGTCGTGGACGATGGCGCCCTTCTGCATGAGGAAGTTGACCGACGCGATCACGCCTCTGCCGTGGGCCTCGCGCAGTCCGAAGCGCATCTGGCGGAAGGCGGTGGCGAGATAGGCGACGTAGATCTCCTTCTCGTACTTCTTGGGGTAGATCTTCTTGTCGATGAGGAACTGGGTGTTGACGAGGCCGGTGATGTCGGCCTTGGGCTCCTCGATGGCGCCGTAGAGCTCCTTGAGCTCCTTGCTCACCTCGCTCTTGGTGCCGTTGGCGAGGGTGATCATGCCGGGGCCGACGCCGTGGGCGACCTCGTGCATGAGGATGTACGCGAAGGTCGCCTCGGGGTTGAGGAGCTTGAGCTGCTGCTCGTCGACGACCTTGGCGGCGATGGGCTTGACGATGTGCTCGAACTTCCCGTCGAGGATGTTCTTGAGCATCACCTTCTTGGAGCCCTTGTCCTTGCGGATGCGCTCGTCGTTGGGGAGGTTGTAGGCGACGGTCTGGACGCCGGCCTGGCCTGCGCTGGCGAGGAGGGTGACGACGTCGATGGGCGAGCCCTTGGCGCGGCTGCTGGCGTCCTTCTTGTACTTGTCGTCGAGGGGCAGGTTCTTCTCGATGTTCTCCATCTGCTTGCCGACGACCTCGAGGCGCTTGGACTCCTCCTGGTCGCGCAGGGCGACGAAGGCCTCGAAGCTCGCTTTGTACTGGAACAGCTCGTCGGCGTAGGTCTCGTAGGGGCCGATGGTGATCTCGATGGGGCCGGAGACATCCATCCAGGCCTTGTCGCTCTCGATGTAGTCGTTGCTGGCGAAGGCGGCGGCGCGCAGCTCGAGGAACTTCTTGAGGGAGGGTTCCTTGCAGGCTGCCGCGGCGTCCTTGAGCTTCTGCGCGGCCGGGACGAGCAGCTCCTTGTACGCCTCGGAGTAGGGGATCGCTGCGAGCTTGCCTTCCTTGCGTCGGATGACGGAGAAGTAGCCCTGGAAGGCGTCCTTGTCGCCGGGGTTGGCGGCGAGGTGGGCATCGAACTCCTGCTTGGTCATGTCGAGCGGGTAGAAGGCGCCGCCCGGGGGGCGCTTGGTGGTGCCGACGAAGGGGGCTTCGTGATCGAGGCCGTCCCAGCGGCTCCCCATGATGTCGAAGTACATCGCAGCATGCGCTGCCGCTGCATCCGTCGCGAGCGAGTGGTGGATCTCCGGCCCGTCGAAGTCCACCTGACGGATGAAGAGCTCCTGCATGAGCTGCGCGGCTTCCACGGCGTTCTTGAGGATCTTCTTCTCCTCGGCCGTGAGCTTGGAGTCGTCGAAGTCCATGTTCACAGGGGCGAACTTCGCCAGTCGGGCGTCGATGTCGGCGACGACGGTCAGATCCGGGGGAGCCTTGAAGGTGACGTCGAGGGGTGCCGCGCTGACGACCTGAGGAGGTGGGGGCGGGGGCGGGGGGGGAGGCGGGACCACGCGGACAGCGGGCTCTTCGACGCAGGCGGCGAGGAGCATGGGCAGGGCGAGAGCGAGAACACGAAGACGCGGACGCATGGGGAGCCTCCTTCGGGTGCGCCCGCAGCGGGCGCGTGCGATCTCGAATACCCACGCGGCCCGGCGCCATCAACAGGGAAGCGCGGTCAATGCACTTCGAGGCATCGTTGCAGCACGCGGAAGCCGTTGGGCAGCTTGTCGTTCTCCGGGTTCTCCGAGACCACGTTGGTCGTGGCATTCATCCCGCGACGGTAGACGAGATCGTAGGCCCCAGGCGGCACCGAGCGCGCATGCTCGGGGGGAGAAGGCCACGGACCGCCGCTGGAGGTGTACCAGAGGTGCCGGAGCTGGTGCAGCGTGCGGGTGTCGCGCGATCGGAGGTAGGCGATCATCGTGTCGCTGCTCGGGTTGGCGCCCGACGGCAGGGCGGCGCCGTCGAGGGTGACGTTGGCCTGCAGCAGGGCTTGGGTGAGATCGACCACGATCGAGTTGGAGCCCTGGTTGAGGGTGATGTTTTCCTGCAGCACGCGGAAGCCGTTGGGCAGCTTGTCGGTGGCGGGGTTCTCGTCGACGATGCCGTCGCTGCTTGACCAGCCCCTGCGGAAGACGACGTCGTAGGAGCCGGCGAGCAGCGAGTGGGAGTGGTCGCCGGTGGTCGGCCAGGGACCGCCGCTGGAGGTGTACCAGAAGTGGCGGATCTGATGCAGGGCGCCGGTGTCGCGAGCTCGCAGGAAGATGACGGCGGTGTCGCTGTTCGAACTGGAGCCGGCCGGGAGCGCTGCGTGATCGAGCAGCACCGCGACGTCCGAGAGGGTCGCCACGGGCAGGTTGACCTCGAGGGAGTTGGGCCCAGGGGCGAGCACGACGTTGCTCTGCACGACGCGATAGGCCATCGGCAGCTTGTCGGCGGCGTCGTTCTCGGACACGACCTGATAGGTGGAGGACCACCCCTTGCGCACGACGACGTCGTAGGTGCCAGCGGGGACCGACTGTGCGTGCTCGGCCGGGTTGGGCCAGGGGCCGCCACTGGAGGTGTACCAGAGGTGACGCACGCGGTGCAGCACGCCGGTGTCGTGCGCGCGCAGGTACACGCTCAACGTGTCGGAGCTGCTGCTCGAGCCGACGGGCAACGCCGCGCCGTCGAGCTTCACGTCGACCGCGTCGATGGTGGCCACGGGGACGTCGATGTCGAGGGTGTTCGAGCCTGTCTTCAGGGTCACGCTCGGGACGATCACGCGATATCCGGAGGGGAGCTTGTCGCCTGCGGGGTTCGCGGAGACCTCGTCGTAGGAGGAGGACCAGTCACGGCGGTAGACGACCTCGTACTCGCCAGGGAGCAGGGACCAGGCCTTGGCGGGGGTTGCCGGCCAGGGGCCACCGCTGGACGTGTACCAGAGATGCCGCACGAGGTGCAGGGCGCCGGTGTCCTTCGCACGCAGGTAGAGGTTCATGGTGGAGCTGCTGGGGTTGCCTCCGGAGGGAAGCGGCAATCCCCCGACGGTCACGTTCACCGCGTCGATGCGCGCCGTCCTGACGTCCACGTTCACCGTCGAGCTCCCCGGTGCGACATGCAGCCCGGTCTGCAGCACACGGTATCCGTTGGGCAGCTTGTCGCCGTCGGGGTTCTCGCTCACCACGGCGTTGGCCGACGAGTAGCCTCTTCGATACACGACGTCATAGGTGCCGGGCACGACCGAGAACGCGTCGGTGGCCGGGCTCGGCCAGGGGCCGCCGCTGCTGGTGTACCAGAGGTGACGAACCTGATGGAGCGCACCGGTGTCGGCAGCGCGCAGGTACACCGTCATGGTGTCGATGTTCGGATTCGCTCCGCTGGGAAGCGGAAGCCCGTCCACCGTGACCGCGACGTCGATGTTGGAGACCGGCACGTCCACGGCGATCTGATTGGCGCCGCTGCCCACGACGAGTCCGCTTTGCAGCACGCGGTATCCGTTGGGCAGCTTGTCGCCCGCGGGGTTTTCGCCGACGGCGGCCGAGGCGTTGGAGTAGCCGCGGTGGTAGACGACGTCGTAGACCCCGGGGAGGACGGACCAGGCATCCTCGGCAGGGGAAGGCCAGGGGCCGCCGCTGCTGGTGTACCAGAGGTAGCGGACCTGATGGAGCGCACCGGTGTCGGCGGCGCGCAGAAACACCGTCATCGCGTCGCTGCTGGGATTCGCACCGCCGGGAAGCGGCTGGCCATTCACCGTCACGTCGACTCCCACCGTCGCGGTGGGCACGTCGATCGTGCCGTCGAAGGGTGTGGTCGTGGTGCACGCCGCCTCGAGACACTCGGCGATTGCCGCCCCGACGCAGAGCCCCGCTGCGGCGCAAGCGTCCCCCGAGGTGCACGCGATGTGATCGTCGCAGGGGGTTCCGACGGCCGCATGTTTCTGCACGAAGTGCGGCTCGGACTCGACGCAGGGTTCGAAGGCGACGCAAGCGGAGCCCACGGCGGGGGGAGAGGGAGCGCCGTTGGAGACGCAGCCGTTCGCGTCGACCCCGGCGGAGGCCGGGGAGCACTTCTCCACGCCCGTGCAGAACTTGCCGTCGTCGCAGGTCGCGTCGTCGGGCACATGGTGCGCGGCACCCAGAGCGTCGCACGAGTCCAGGGTGCAGGGGACCGCGTCGTCGGGAACGATGGAGGCGTCGATCAGGTTTCTGCAACCGGTCTGGGGATCGCAGCTGTCGTGGGTGCAGGGGTTGGAGTCGTTGCAGTTGGAGGCGGCTCCACCGACGCAGGCGCCGGTCTGGCAGGACTGGCCGACGATGCAGGCGCTGGTGGCGCAGGGGGTTCCCGAAGGCGAGGGATCGTTGTGGCAGACACCCTCGACGCGGGTGTCGTCGGTGCACGGGTTGGCGTCGTCGCAGTCGGGTGTGTAGCACTGGGCGACGGAGCCGACGGCCTTGCAGGCCAGGTTTTGCGAAGCGCAGGGGTTGGGCGTGCAGGGATCCGTGGTGCATCCGCCGAGGCCATCGGGATGGGCGGCGGAGTCGCACTGGCAACTGAAGCCGGGGCCGTTCTGCACGCACACGGTCTGGAGGGGCAGCTTGCACGGGTTGGGCAAGCAGGGATCGTCGGTGCATCCTCCGGCGCCGTCGTCGTGGAAGCCCGTCGCGCATGATTCGCAATACGAACCAATGTAGCCCGAGTCGCACGAGCACACGACGACTCCGCCCGCGACCTGGCAGGAGCCGTGGCCGTTGCAGCTCGTCGGCTGGCAGGCGTCGTCCTCCACGCAGGTTCCGGCCTCCTCGTGGAAGCCGGGGTCGCACTGGCAGACGGCGTTGCCGCCGGAGACGACGCAGGTGGTCTTGTGGACGAGGTTGCAGGGGTTGGGGAGGCAGGGATCCTGGGTGCAGCCTCCCTGGCCGTCGAGGTGCCAGCCGCTCAGGGTGTCGCACTGGTCGCAGGCGGTCCCTGCCCAGCCCGTGTCGCAGGAGCAGGTGAGCTTTCCGGAAGACTCGGTGCAGGTTCCGTGGCCGCTGCAGGTCGTGGGGCTGCACGAGGAGTCGGGGACACAATCGCCGCCCTCGTCGTGGGTTCCGGGGCGACACACGCACTCGGCCTTGCCGCCGGTGGCTTTGCACACGAGGTCCGGATCGCCACCGCAGGGGTCGGGCACGCACGGGTCCTGGGAGCAGCCGCCCTGGCCGTCGGCATGCCAGCCCTTCGATGCGTCGCACTCCTCGCAGAAGGGCTGGGCCCAGCCCGGCTGGCACGTGCACACGACTGCGTTCTGCTCCACCTTGCAGGTGCCGTGAGCGTTGCAGGTGTCGGGCTGGCACTTCGCAGCGGGAACGCATGCGTTGTCGTGCAGCACGAAGCCGTCGTCGCACGAGCACACGACGCCCCCGTCGGAGACCGAGCAGAGCGTGCGATGCTCCTGCGTGCACGGGTTCGGATCGCAGCCCGGAGCGGGCGCGTCGGCGCCGTCCGGCGACGCTTCGTGGCTCGTGTCGTCAGATGCGTCGGATGCGGCATCCGGAGGGAGGCTGTCTCCGGAGGAGCCATCGGAGGAACCGCAGCCGAGGGAGGCTGCGGCGAGGGCGAGCAGTGCGAGGATGGCGGCGGAGGGAGCCCGAGGGAGGCGAGGGACGAGCATGGTTTCCTTATACGCGCACGCCGCGTCGATTGCCCTCGAGTCCAGGGGCGGCAGGGCGCGGAGCCCTGCAGGGTTGCGTCGGTCGGGCCGGGATGCGAGGGTCTCTCCCCCGTTCGTTCGGCAACCGGCCCGGTCGATGCGCCGGGCCCATGATGGAGGAACTCATGTCCAGTCCGCTCGACAACCTCGAACCCTCCTTTGTGTGGAAGCACTTCGATCAGCTTCGCCAGATCCCCCGGGCATCGGGCAAGGAGGAGAAGGTCCTGGCGCACATCAAGAAGTGGGCCGCCGATCGCAAGTTCGCCGTGCGCGAGGACTCGGTCGGCAACCTGTGCGTGGTGGTGCCAGCCACTGCTGGCCATGAGAAGGCGCGGACGGTGATCGTGCAGGGGCACGTGGACATGGTGGCGGAGAAGGACAAGGCGACGACCTTCGACTTCGACAAGGATCCGATCGCGGTGCGAATCGACGGTGACTGGTTGATCGCGGATCACACGACGCTTGGCGCGGACAACGGGCTGGGTGTTGCAGCGGCGCTTGCGAGCGCCGACGACCCGTCGGTGGTGCACGGGCCGATGGAGATCCTGTGCACGGTGGATGAGGAGACGGCGCTGACGGGAGCGACGAATCTGGATCCGAAGCTGGTGGAGGGGCGCACGCTGTTGAACCTCGACTCGGAGGAAGACGGCACGCTGTTCGTGGGGTGCGCGGGAGGGTGCACCGCGGCGATCGACCTGCCGGTGAAGCGCGCGGCCGCACCGTCGGATCACGTGGCGATGCGGGTGGAGATCACGGGGCTCAAGGGCGGGCACAGCGGCCTGGCGATCCACGAGAACCGCGGCAACTCGATCAAGGTGCTGGCGCGCGTGCTGCACGAGTGGCTGCGCAAGACGGACCTGCGCGTGGACGCGATGGAGGGTGGCAACAAGCACAACGCGATCCCGCGGGAGGCGTCGGCGGTCGTGACGATCCCGAAGGCGTTCGCGCAGGAGGCGCGGGAGCTGGCGGCGTTGACGCAGAAGAAGGCGTTGACGGAGCTGGTGACGATCGATCCGGGGCTGACGGTGACGGTGACGGAGTGGAAGGAGCCGGTGGCGGAGCCTGCGGACCCGGCGAGCACGCTGCGTCTGATCGCGATGCTGATCGGGCTGCCGCACGGCGTGTTGGCGATGAGCCGTGACATTCCGGGGCTGACGGAGACCTCGACGAACGTGGCGATCGTGAAGACGGACAAGGCGGGGTTCCAGGTGGTGACCTCGACGCGATCGTCGGTGGAGGCGGCGCTGCGGTTCGGGCTGGATCAGGCGAAGGCGGTGGTGTTGCTCGCAGGCGGCACGATGTCGGAGTCGGGGGGATACCCTGGGTGGCAGCCGAACATGAGCTCGCCGCTGCTGGCGACGTGCAAGAGCGTGTTTCGGGAGCTGCGGGGCAAGGAGCCGCACGTGACGGCGATTCACGCGGGGCTGGAGTGCGGGATCATCGGCGAGAAGCTGGGGGGTGCGGACATGATCTCGTTCGGTCCGGATCTGGCGGGAGTTCACGCGCCGGGCGAGAAGGTGAACATCCCTTCGGTGGCGCGCTTCTGGGACTTCTACAAGGCCGTGCTGCGCAGCCTGGCCTGATACCCCTCCCCTCCCTCCCTGCAGTCCGCAGCGCGCTAGCCGCGCTCCAGCAGCTTGCCGAACCTGTGAGGCTGGTCGCCGCCGTCGACGTGACGAGCGGCGATCTGCTCGATGCGCCGGACCAGCTCGAGGACGCGCTTGTGGGGGACCTTGCGGGCCTCGATCGCGCGGGCGCAGAAGAAGGTTCGGCACCCGAACGGTCTTGCGGCGTAGACGGAGCAGCGGCCGGAGGCATCGAGCATGGGGCATCGACGCTCCTGCAGGCCCTGGTTGCCGTCGAGGGGCAGGGCTCTGCGGGCGGCCTGCAGGGGGCCGCCGTTGCGCGCGACGGCGCGCTGCACCAGCGCGAACTCGATGGAGGTGACGTAGGGTTCGAGGCCGGTGATGCCGAAGCGGCAGCACTCGGTGGAGGCGGGACAGGTCCAGCCGGCGAACAGCGCGTCGGCGTCGCGATACACGCCCTCGAGCTCCGCGAACAACGCTTCGATCCCGGGGGTGTCGTCGCGGGGTCGCCTCACACGCGCTCCTTGCGGACCGCGACACGGAGCACGCCGATGTGCTCGATTTCCATCTCGAGCATGTCGCCCTCGGCGAGGATACCGACGCCGTCGGGCGTGCCGGTGGAGATCAGGTCGCCGGGCTCGAGGGTCATGGTCTGGCTGACGAAGGAGACGATCTCGGCGACGCTGAAGACCATGTCGCGGGTGTTGCCGGCCTGTCGCTCGACGCCGTTGACGCGGGCGTGCAGGGACAGGGCGTTGGGGTTGATGCCGGCGACGATTTCGGGGCCGACGGGGCAGAAGGAGTCGAATCCCTTGGAGCGGGCCCACTGGCCGTCGCGCTTCTGGAGATCGCGCGCGGTGATGTCGCCGACGACGGTGTAGCCGAAGACCTGATCGAGGGCATGGGCGACGGGGACGCGACGGCATCGATGGCCGATGACGACGCCGAGCTCGATCTCGTGCTCGACGCGTTCGCTCTCGCGGGGCAAGCGGATGGTGCCGCCGGGCTCCAGCAGCGAGGAGGTGGGCTTGAGGCAGAGGATCGGCTCCTTGGGGAACTCGCTGCCGCCGATCTCCTCGATGTGCGCGCCGTAGTTGCGTCCCACGCACACGATCTTGGTCGGCGCCACCGGGCACACGCGATCGCACGCGGCGAGCGGCAGCGTGTCGTCGGTCTCCTTGCCGCCTCGCCAGGGCGGACCGTCGAACAGCCGCACGGTGAACCCGTCGATCCTGCCGTATCTGGCTTTGGTGTCGGGGACAGCGAACCTGCCATACCGCAAGGTCATCGGAGCTACCTCGATTTGTCAGTACGTCGACATCGGCGTCGGCATGAATAGAAGCACGAACAGCACCAGGGAGGCCACCGCCACGACGGTTCGGACGGGTCCGAGGGAGCTCGGTTCGGTGGGGGGATGAGCTTTGCCAATGAACCGAAGCAGCACGAACCAGACAAGCCAGAACGCCGAAGCCCAGGCGGCCGAGGACAGCATCGCGAGGCCCGTGTAGAGCGCCACCAGGGTCGGCTGACCGACCAGATCCGACCAGCTCGTCGCGATGGAACGCGCGAGGTTCAGCCCCACGTTCACGGCAAACAGCACCGGCAGCGCCAGCCCGTGCACCCACGACGCCAGCTTGTTCTGCCTCTCGCCGAACAGTGCGTAGGCGATGTGCCCGCCGTCGAGCTGTCCCACCGGCAGCAGGTTGATCATCGTCACGAACAAGCCCGTCCATCCCGCCAGCGCGACCGGGTGCAGGAACACGTCGTGGCCGTCGGGGATCGGTCCCACGGTGAGGCGCTTGAGCAGCCAATACAGGAGGCATTGGCCTTCCTGCATGCCGTGGCCGGTGACCAGCTTGACCTCCGAGTGCAGCAGTCCCCAGACCAGCACGGGGATGGCGACGGCCATGCCGGCCAGCGGGCCCGCGGCTCCGACGTCGAGCAGCACGTTGCGGGAGGTGATGCGTCCGCGCATGCGGATGACGGCGCCCATGGTGCCGAAGGGGGGCAGCGGCATGGGGATGAAGAAGGGGAGGGAAGCGGGTACGTGGTGGATGCGCGCGGCGATGTAGTGACCGAACTCGTGCGCCAGGAGGATCGACAGCAGGGGCACCGCGAAGATCCATCCGCTCAGGATCCACCGCGGGTTCGACGCGCCACTGAGCAGTGCGGTCCAGGAGACGTCGACCGCGTCGCCCACCGCCCAGATCGCGCCGACCTGGAAGACGGTGAGCACGGTCGCCGCGAACAGCACCAGGTTGAGCCAGTAGCGGGGGCCGGAGCTGGACTCGCGCGGCGGCAGGCTCGCTTGTACCGGCGCGGGAGGCGACTGCGGATCGCGAACCGACAGTGCGGGGTCGAGCGGGTCGAGGGGTTCAGCCATCGGGGTTCCGGAGCACGAGCGGATCCTCAACATGCCGCGCCGGGTGCGAAACGCAACCGAATCGTGGGCGATCAGGCGGAGGACTGGCGCAGCGACTCCACCAGACGGTCGAGCTGCAGCGCGAGGTCGGCGTCGAGCTCCCCGATGCGCGTGCGGATCAGCAGAGCGCCCGGCGCGCGATCGGGGTCCTCGACCAGATCCAGCGAGGCGGGGGGAACGCCGAGAGCGTCGACGTGGGCGCGCAGCACGGAGAGGTCCGCGGGGCATCCGCGCACGGTTATTGATTGGGCACCCCAGAACTGCGCGATCGCTTCGCGTGCGACGGGCACGAGGCGTGACGGGTCGAGCTCGAGCTGCGAACGCAGCAGGCGTTCGGCGAGCAAGCGGGCGATGGCGAGCGTGCGTTCGGCGTGGTCGCGGTCGGTGCGGGCCTGCCCGGCGCGCAAGGCGATCCAGGCGGCGGCGAGCTGCGTCTGGGCATCCTCGAGGGCCAGGCGGCGCAGGTCGGTTTCGATGGCGGCGGCATCGTGACGGGCGTGCTCGAGGATCTCGGCGGCGCGACGTTCGGCATCGCGGACGATGCGAGCGCCCTTTTCGCGGGCCTCGAGCAGCTCGCGTCGCACGACTCTGGGGCCCTGCGGCAGATCGGGAACGGTGGGGTCGCTCAAGGGCGTGGCGCCTTGCGCGTCGGAGACGATGCGCGCGCGTCCGATGA
This sequence comes from Myxococcota bacterium, assembly GCA_022703255.1. GTDB lineage: Bacteria > Myxococcota_A > Polyangia > Polyangiales > Polyangiaceae > JACRCQ01. The sequence continues at coordinate 11,256 of JAKLDZ010000162.1, forward strand.
TCGTCATCGCACTCCCCAGTCCTGCAGCGCGAGCGCGAGACCCTTGAGGGGGGAAGCGAGCGCGCGAGCCCGCTGGTCGCGCGAGCCCGAGCGCAGCGACGCATCCCATCGGGCAGCGGCCTCCGGCCCGGCCCACTCGCGCAGCGCCGTGGACACGTCGGCCTGCGCGCCTTCGAGCAGCACGAGCGTAGCAGCGGCGCACGCTACGGCGTGCGAGTGGCCATCGCGTTCCATGCGCCGGGAAGGCTACGCCGCTTGGAGCGCAGCTGCCAGCGTGTGCGTTCTACTGCCTGCGTCCGCGACCGCGCCGGTGCGGTCCCGGGGCAGCGGGGCGGGGGTCTTCGGAGCCGGGGTCGGACGTTCTGGGTTCGGTTTCTTCTTCGGAGGGGAGGGTGCCCGAGGGGATGGGGGGAGCGCGCCAGGCGGCGAGATCCGCGGCGCTGGGCTCGATGGGTGGGGGAGTTTCGCTGCTGCTGCCGCCGCACGAAGCGACGGAGAGAACGAGGGCGAGGACGGGAAGCAGGCGGCTTGCGGACATCGTGATCTCCCCCGAGAGGCGAGGGGTTCGGTGCGCGCACCATGGCCTGGAGCAGGTCGGCGCACAACCCCGTCGATCG
>JAKLDZ010000163.1 GCA_022703255.1 Myxococcota bacterium
GCTCACGCAGACGATCGACTACGCGAAGAAGACGATCGGGAAGGCGAGTGGAGGGGGAGCTTCGCCGGCGGCGGCCACGCCGGAAGCGCCGCCTGCGCCCGGCCCGACCGAGAAGAAGCAACCCGCGGGCGGCGGTTACTTCTGAGCGTCGCTCAGATATCGTAGTACAGGAAGAACTCGTACGGCACGGGGCGCAACCGCACCGGGTTGAGTTCGTGCTCGCGCTTGTACTCCACCCACATCTCGATCACGTCGCGCGTGAACACGTCGCCGCGGAGCAGGAACTCGTGGTCCGCTTCCAGCGCGTTCAGGGCATCCTCCAGCGAGCCGGGCATGTGCGGCACCTGCGACAGCTCCTCCGACGACAGCGCGTAGATGTCCTTGTCGAGCGGGTCGCCCGGGTCGATCTTGTTCAACACGCCGTCGATGCCCGCCATCATCAGCGCGGAGAAGGCGAGGTAGGGGTTGCACGAGGGGTCGGGGAAGCGGATCTCGACGCGCTTGGACTTGGGCGACGTGTCGTACATCGGGATGCGGCAGATGGCCGACCGGTTGCGCTGCGAGTAGGCCAGGTTCACGGGCGCCTCGAACCCGGGCACCAGCCGACGGTAGCTGTTCGTCGTCGGGTTCGTCAGCGCTGCCAACGCAGGCGCGTGCCGCAGCACCCCGCCGATGAAGTGCAGCGCCATCTCGCTCAACTGCCCGTAGCTGTCGCCCGCGAACAGCGGCTTGCCGTCCTTCCAGAACGACATGTGCACGTGCATGCCGCTGCCGTTGTCTCCGAACAAGGGCTTGGGCATGAAAGTCGCGGTTTTTCCATGCCTTCGGGCGACATTCTTCACGATGTGCTTGAACCACATGAGCTTGTCCGCCATCTGCACCAGCGGCGTGAACCTCATGTCGATCTCGCACTGCCCCGCGCTCGCCACCTCGTGATGGCTCACCTCGATCTCGATGCCGACCTCGTGCAACCGCTCGACCATCTCCGTGCGGATGTCCATCAGCGTGTCCGTGGGCGGGACCGGGAAATACCCTTCCTTGTGGCGGACTTTGTAGCCGAGGTTCACCCCCTCCTTCCCCGTGTTCCACTGCCCTTCCACCGAGTCGAGCTCGTAGAACGCCTTGTGGTTCGACTGCTCGTAGCGCACGTTGTCGAACACGAAGAACTCCGCCTCCGGCCCCACGAAGCACGTGTCCGCGATCCCCGTCTGCTTCAGGAACGCTTCCGCCTTGCGCGCCACGTACCGCGGATCCCGCGAGTAGGGCTGACGCGTGATCGGATCCACCACCGAGCAGGTCAGCGCCAGCGTGGGGCGCGCAGTGAAGGGCTCCACCTGCGCCGTCTCCGCGTCGGGCACCACCAGCATGTCCGACGCGTTGATCGGCTGATACCCGCGGATCGAGGAGCCGTCGAACCCGAACCCGTCCTCGAACGAGCCTTCGTCGAGACGATGGATCGGCACCGACGTGTGCTGCCACACCCCGGGCAGATCCACGAAGCGCAGATCGACCATCACCGCGCCTGCCTGCTTGGCCAGATCGAGAACGTCCTTCGGTCTCATCGCAAGTACCTCCTCATTTCCGGGTCGCCGGTCCGGCACCCGCGCGCACCAGCTCTCCCCGGTCCCGCGCGCCAGTCCTATCGTCCGGTCGCCGTCCGATGACAAGCCTCCAGCCACCCCGGCCCCCCCGGGCAGCCCCGGTCAGATCGCGTCCTCGCCCCGCTCCCCCGTCCGGATCCGTACCGCTTCCTCCACCGACGTCACGAAGATCTTCCCGTCCCCGATCCGCCCCGTACGGGCCGTGCGCTCGATCGCGTCGATGACGTCTGCCACCAACCGGTCCGCTACCACCACCTCCACCTTGATCTTCGGCACGAAGTCCACCACGTACGCCGAGCCGCGGTAGACCTCCTGCTTGCCTCCTGTCCGCCCGAACCCCTTGACCTCGGTGATCGTCATCCCCTGAACCCCCACCTCCGCAAGCACGTCCTTGACCTCGTCGAGCTTGAACGGCTTGATGATCGCCTCGATCTTCTTCATGGCAAGCTCCGTCAATCCCTCTCCATGCGCCGCCCCCGGAAGGATGCCGGCGAACCCTTGCACGTCCGATGGGCGACGACCAGCCCGCGTCTTGCTCGGATCGTGGCCGACCCCGATCGAACACCTCTCGACGCTGTCCGGCAACGGGACCGAGGTCTGGGTCAAGCGTGACGATCGGTCGAGCGGGGTCTACGGCGGCAACAAGGTGCGCAAGCTCGAGCTGCTGCTGGGCGATGCGTTGGAGCGTGGGGCGACGCGCGTGGTGACGTTCGGTGCAGCGGGCAGCCATCACGTGCTGGCGACCACCGTGCACGCCCGTTCCCTGGGCTTGCAGACCGCGGCCGTCCTGGTGCCCCAGCCGTGGTCCGAGGAGGCGGCGCGCAATCTGCGCTGCGCGCTCGCCGCCGGGCTCCAGCCGATCCCGGTCCGCGCCGAGTGGCGCGCACCCTTCGCCCTCGCGCGTGTCCTGTCCGCCCGGGACCGCCTCATCCTCCCCGGCGGCTCCAACGTGATCGGCGCCCTGGGCTACGTCTCCGCCGTCGAGGAGATCGCCGACGCGGTGCTCCACCACGAGCTCCCGGAACCCGACCTCATCGTGGCGGCCCTCGGCTCCGCCGGCACCGTGGCCGGACTCCTGGCTGGCGTCGTCGCAACTCGCCTGCGCTCCACCGTCGTGGGCGTGCAGGTCGTGGATCGCGCCGTGCCAGCCCGTTGGCTGGCGCTCGGCCTCGCGTCCGCAGCGTGCTCGCGGCTGGGAATCGTCATCGCGCCTTGGGAGCTGTCGTCGCGACTCGTCACGGAGCGCAAGTGGATCGGCCGAGGGTATGCGCACGCGGCGCCTTGGGGCGACGTTGCGGCGGCGCGCGCGCGCGAAGCGGGGTTGCAGCTCGACGGGACCTACACGGCCAAGGCGTTCGCGGATGTGCTCGAGCGGGTGGAGCGCGGCGGCGCGGGCCACGTGTTGTTCGTGCACACGTTGTCCGCGGTGCGTCCCGCGCAGGAGAGCGCGCTGCCTGCGGAGCTCGCGGCACTGTTCACGGGCGAGCCGGTTCGATAAGGGCTTACTGACGGGGCGGGGCGTAGAAGTCGACGAGCTGGATCGGCTCGGCGAGGCGGACGCGGACGCGGGACTTGACGCCGTGGAAGTCGCCGCCGATCTGGAAGGCGGTGGCGGGGTCCATCTCGATGGTGACGTCGTCGACGAGGAAGTCGGTGATGATGCGCGGGTCCTGGTATTCGCCGCGCCAGATGGGGCCGAGGTTGGCGACGAAGCCGGGGACGGAGATCGTGGCGATGCGCAGGGCCATGCGATCGTCGCGCTCTTCGGCGTAGGGGAAGATGCGCAGGCCGAAGCCATAGTAGGGGATGGTCGAGACCGAGGCGAGCTTGGCGCGGCCTTCGTACAGCACGGTCCCCTTGGGTATCGGCGAGCCGATGACCTGGCCGTTGTAGCCGACGCGGAATGCGTCGGCGCCTTCGTTGATGATGCGGCAGTGGGCCACGGACTTGAACGCGTAGGTGGGCAGGGTGCGCGTGACGGTGGAGACGAAGTAGATGAGCTCGCCGGTCGTGTAGTTCTTGAGGACCGGGATCTTGAGCATCCACTTCTTGGTCGCCTCCTTGTCCTGCAAGACGTTGGCGTCGATGCCGAAGCCGCAGAACGGGGCGAGGAGCCCGTCGATCTCGATCAGCCGCATGGCACGGCTGCCCGCCTCTTCGCGGAGGCGCTGGATGTCGGCGGCGAGACCGCGCCCCTTCGCCTTGCTCGCACCGATGACCCACGCGAGCGAGTTGCCGGTGCCCAGACGCAGCAGGCCAAAGCGCGGGGCGGCTCGCCCGAGCTCCCGGCACGCCTTGAGCACTTCCGAGACCATCACCGTGAAGGTGCCGTCGCCTCCTCCCGTCAGCACCGTGCCGTAGCCCCGCTCGGCGATCGTGCGCGCGATCTGCGGGCCCTCTTCGATGTGCCGCGACACGAACAGATCGCCTCCGAGAAGGATCTGGTCGAGGGTCTCGATGACCTGCTGGGTGACGTTTTTGGCGTTGCCGTTGACGACGACCGCGATGCGTTCGCTGGGCGGGGGGAGCGGGGGAGCGGTGGTCATGGTGGAGGCATGTACCACGCTCGCGGGCCGGGCGGTGGGCGAGAAGAGAGGGGGGAATGCGCAAGTCGCTGGACCAACCTGCCAGCATTTTGGTAAGGCCGTTGTCGATCAGGTAGCTTAACGAGGGCTGGGTTCCGTTCCGCGGTGGCGGGGCACGGACGGCTCAAGAACATTCCCGGGGACGGGAAGCAGGCTGCACGGCGTCATGGCAAAGAAGACGACGAACAAGGGGAGCAAGTCGAAAGACAAGGGGCGTCCGGCGCCGAAGAAGGCGGCCAAGGCACGTCCGACAGCGCCGCAGAAGGCAGTCAGGAAGCCTGACAAGAAGCCTCTGGCGAAACCCGCCCGGGCTGCCTCGACGAAGGCCGACAAGAAGGGGCTCGCCAAGGCAACCCCCGCGGCCAAGGGCGGCAAGCGCGCAGGCCAGGCATCGTCGGCAGCCGGCTCGGCCGATGAGGCCCGGCGCAAGCTCGGCATCCGAGGCGCGGCCCCCTGGGCGGCGCGCCACGCCGCCAAACATGCCGCCGAGGCGCGGGCCCGGGCTGCCGAGCCACCTCCGCCCGGATCGGCGCGGGCCACCATCCGCATCCCCACCGGGGCCGAAGAGATCAAGGCCAAGATCGCCCTGCTTCACAACGCGATCTCCGAGATCCGCACCCTGCGCAAGAACCTCGCGCACAACTTCTTCGACGTCGGCAGCGTGCTCAAGGACATCCAGATCCGAAAGCTCTACGAGGCGCGCGGTTTCGGCAGCTTCGAAGCGTTCCTGGACCGCGAGATGGACATCGGCAAGATCACCGGCCTGCGCCTGGTCCGCATGGTCGAGGTCTTCCACCGCGAAGCCGCCGTCGAATACGGCCTCGATCGCATGATGTACGTCATGGCGATCCTCGAGGCGCCCGACAAGCCGGTGCCGATGATGCAATCGCCCGCTTCGCAACCGACCAAGGTCGTGCTACCGCTTCGCCCCCCTCTGCCTGCCAAGAAGTAGCGCCCCACGGGCTCGCCCCGCTCGGGCCCACCCCTCCGAGGTCGCTGTGAAGTTTGTCGACGAGTGCGAGATCAAGGTCGTCGCCGGGAACGGTGGCAACGGTGCCATCGCGTTCCGACGCGAGAAGTTCGTCCCCTTCGGTGGCCCCTCCGGCGGCAACGGCGGCGCCGGCGGCGATGTCATCCTCATCGGCGACGGAGGCCTCTCCACGCTGCTCGACCTCACCTACGCGCACAAGCTCGAGGCCGAACGCGGCGAGCACGGACAGGGCAAGGACTGCTTCGGCAAGGCCGGCGAGGACCTGATCGTCCGCGTCCCCATCGGCACCCGCGCCATCGATCTCGCCACCAACGAGCCCGTCGGCGAAGTGCTCGAACACGGCCAGAAGCTCGTGGTGGCCCGCGGCGGCGCCGGCGGCCGCGGCAACATGAACTTCGCCACCCCCTTCGACCGCGCACCTCGTCGCGCCGAACCCGGCATGCCCGGCGAGCAACGCAAGCTGCGCCTCGAGCTCGTCGTCCTCGCCGACGTCGGCCTGCTCGGCTTCCCCAACGTCGGCAAGAGCACCCTCATCCGCTCCGTCTCGCGCGCCCGCCCCAAGGTCGCCGACTACCCCTTCACCACGCTCCATCCCCACCTGGGGATCGTGTCGGTCGGCGGGATGCACGACGGCACTTCGTTCGCCATGGCGGACATCCCGGGACTGATCCCGGGAGCGAGCGACGGGGCGGGGCTCGGCATCCGCTTCCTCAAGCATCTCGAGCGAACGCGCGTGCTCGTGCACCTCATCACCCTCGACCCCGATCCCGAGCGAGATCCGTTCGCCGACTACAAGGCGCTTCGCAAGGAGCTCGAGTCCTTCGACCCCGGCCTCGCCCAGCGTCCGGAGATCGTCGCCGTCTCCAAGTGCGACCTGCCCGACGTCCAGGAAGCCTTCCCGAAGCTGCGAACGAAGTTCCGTCGCAAGGGCATCGAGCTGCGCCAGCTCAGCGCCGCCACCGGCGAAGGGTGCAAGGACCTCGTCGAGGAGCTCGCTGGGATGGTCCAGCGCTTGCGCGCCGGCCTCCCTCCCGAGCCGGACGACACCCCCCGCGCCGCCGCACGCACGAAGAAGAAGCCCCGGGCGTAGGCCTCTGCTGCATCGCGCACCGCCGACAGCACCCGGTGCCGACGCATCGCGCACACAGGCGATGGCCCCGGATGCGCGGATCGTCGAGCCGCGCGTGCCGGCCCGCTCACACGCCGCTCAGTACCACTTGCGGATGCGCACTTCGATCCCCGGCCCGACCGCGGAGGCGAACTCCTCGGGCGACGATCCCCGATGGTGATAGGGGTACACGACCTTGGGGCGGAACGACTTGACGCACTCGGCGGCTTCCGACGGAGGCATCGTGTACGGCAGGTTCATGCACAAGAAGGCCACGTCGATTCCCGTCAGCGCCTTCATCTCCGGAATGCACTCGGTGTCGCCGGACACGTAGATGCGCTTGCCCCCGATCGTCAGCACGTAGCCGTTCCCTCGTCCCTTGTCGTGAAACAGCTTGCCCGGCGCTGGGCCCCGTTGCTGGTTGTACGCCGCCACGGCCTCGATCTCGAAGTCGGGATACGACCGCTTGTCGCCGTTGTTCATCACGACGACTCCCTCCACGCTACCGGTCACCTCCCGCGGGCCGATCACGATCGTGCCCGGCTTGCGAACCTTCGCGATCGCCGAAGGAACGAAGTGATCGCCGTGCGTGTGCGTCAGGATCACGTAGTCCGCCGGGGGCGGGGACAGCGCGATCGCGTCCTCGGTCGGATCGATGCAGAGGGTCTTGCCGCCGATCTGCAGGAGCAGCGACGCGTGGTGCAGGGGCCGGAGGGTCAGCGGCCCCTTCGAGGTGTCGAACATGTCGTCGGAGCGGGGCACGGCCGGCGAAGCGGGGGCGGCCGATGGGGCTTGGGGCGGCGAGGAGGAGGGCTGCGCCATGGGCTGCGAGGTGGTTTCCCTGCGGCTGCAGGAGAGGATCGAGGAAGCGGCCAGGGCGGAGACGAGGGTGAGTCGGTTCATGGCGGGAGTTCGATGCTGGACCCGCGGACAGGGGGCGGGCAAGAGGAGTCCGACGGGGGCCATTCCCTGGAATGACGCCTCGTCGGGTTGGAATGGCGGGGGGGGCGCGTTGGAATGGCGGCGGTTGAGCGATGGAATGGCGAGGGGGGAGCCGCGGTCAGATGCCTGTCTGGCATGGAATGACACGGCAATCATGCCGCAATGGCACAGCGTTGGGTTGGAATGGCAGCGGGTGTGCTTCCCGAGGCGGGGCACTCGGAGGGGGAAACGCACGCTGTCGGCTTGCGCAGCCCGCGCATCGGCACGCAATGGCCCTGATCCAGAAGGCGATGGCGCGCTCCGGAAGGCGTCCGGGGGCCTCTGGGGGCTGTCGGCGGGTCGGGTTCGGCTTGTGCCGCGCTGGTCGCGGCTGCAGTCTCCGCCCCGGACACCGCACAGCACCGCATCATGGCTTCATCCCTGTCCCTCATCGTTCGTCCCTCCGGCTTACCCGATCTGATCGACGACTCCGGCGTCGAGTTGGCCCCCGAGGTCGCAACCCGGATTCGGAACGCCTTCGGACGAGGCCCCTTTCACGGCGTGCTCCATCTGGGGGCCGTGGAGACCGAGACCGCGCTGCCGGCCACGTTGGCCTATGCGCGCGCCCTGGCGCGGCAGCTCGTCGCCTCGCTCTGCGCGATCCCCGATCTCGAGACGCATCGTGACTCGGCGAGCCCGCCGTGTCCCGAGGCTGCGGTGCAGGCGATGGCAGCGTCGGTGCCTCCCATGGCCGGCGGCGAGTATGTCGACGAGCTCGTGTTGCGCCGCTGGTGGGAGGGGCTGGTCGCAGCGGCGCGCGAGCAGCTGGTGGCGCACCCGGGGCCGGTCGAGGAGCTGCTGCGCGCGTGGAACCCGGTCTGGAATCTGGTCGGTCGCGTGTGGTTCCACCTCGCGGAGAACAAGAAAGACCCCACGCGTCCCTTCGCGTTCCTGGCCACCTACACGTCGACCGTGGGGGAGCAGTCGCGTCCGCAGCACGTGCCTTTGGGCAAGGCCCTGGTGGAGTATGCGGGCGACGGCGCGCGCGGTGCGTTGCTCAATCTGCTCGCGCCGCTGCACCGTGCGGCGGAGAAGTCCGAGCTGGTGCGCAGGCTGGTCGACTCGGGAGAGGTCTTCCACCCGATCGCATGGGAGCCCCGGGAAGCGCTCGCGTTCCTTCGGGAGCTGCCGCTGTTCGAGGCTTCCGGAATCCTCGTTCGGGTGCCGGACTGGTGGAACGCACGACGGCATCCGCGTCCCTCGGTGCGAGTCACGCTGGGCGCAGGCTCTCCCGCCGGGCTCGGCGCCGAGGCGATGCTCGACTTCGCGCTCGATGTCTCGCTTGGGGGCGAGTCGTTGACGCGGCAGGAGTGGGAATCGATCAGCCGCTCGACCGATGGCCTGGTGCTGCTCAAGGGCCGGTGGGTGGAGGTCGATCGCGGGAAGCTCGATGAGGTTCTGAAGCACTGGAAGCGGGTCGAGCGGGAGGTGGCGGAGGAAGGGGTGACGTTCTTCGACGCGCTGCGGATGATGGCGAGCGGTGGGCGCGCGCCGGGGGCGGGGGACGGGGACGGCGCCGAGGGGTGGGTGGATGTCGAGGCGGGCGAGTGGCTGACCGGAGTGCTGGAGCGTTTGCGCTCGCCTGATCGGGCAGACGGGACGGAGCCGTGGCGAGGGCTGAAGGCGTCGCTGCGCCCGTATCAGCAGGTCGGTGTGCGGTGGTTGGAGACGATCGCGACCCTGGGGCTTGGCGGGTGTCTGGCCGACGACATGGGGCTCGGCAAGACGTTGCAGGTGTTGGGGCTGCTGATGGCGCTGCGGCGGGAGCCATCGCGGGCGGCGAGCCTTCTGGTGGCGCCAGCGTCGCTGCTGGCGAACTGGAGGGCGGAGATCGCGCGGTTCGCGCCGGACCTGATCGTGCGTGTGGCGCACGCCTCGGCCGGGCCGGAGGAGCGCATTGCGGGGCGCGACGGTCTTGGGGAGGTCGATCTGGTGATGACGACCTACGGGTCGGTGCATCGGACTGCGTGGCTTCGGGAGGCGTCGTGGCGGGCGGTGGTGCTCGACGAGGCGCAGGCGATCAAGAATCCGGGGGCGCGACAGACGCGGGCGGTCAAGGAGCTGAAGGCGCGCACGCGACTGTGTCTGACGGGGACACCGGTCGAGAATCGTCTGATGGATCTGTGGTCGCTCTTCGACTTCGCGATGCCGGGGCTTCTGGGCTCGTCGAAGCGGTTCACCGACGAGACGCGTCGCATGGAGAAGGCGGGGAGCTATGCGTCGTTGAGGCGGCTTGTGGGACCCTACATCCTGCGGAGGCTCAAGACCGATCCCAAGGTCATCGCCGATCTGCCGGACAAGACCGAGCTGACCGCCTATTGCGGGCTCACGCGGGTGCAGGCGGTGCTCTACCAGAAGGCGGTCGAGGAGCTCCGGGACAAGCTCGACGACGTCGAGGGGATGGAGCGTCGCGGAGCCATCCTGGCCTACCTGCTGCGGCTCAAGCAGATCTGCAACCACCCGTCGCAGTGGTTGGGCGACGGCGCCTGGAGCGCGCGGGACAGCGGCAAGATGGAGCGGCTCGCGGGGATCGCGGAGCAGGTGGCCTCGCGGCAGGAGAAGATGCTGGTGTTCACCCAGTTCCGCGAGACGACGGCGCCGTTGCATGATCTGCTTTCGGGGGTCTTCGGCCGGCAAGGCCTGGTGCTGCACGGACAGGTCCCGGTCCGCAAGCGAATGGCGTTGGTCGACGACTTCCAGCGCGAGGATGGCGCGCCGTTCTTCGTGCTCTCGCTCAAGGCCGGCGGCTCCGGCCTCAATCTGACGGCGGCGTCGCACGTTGTGCACTTCGATCGATGGTGGAATCCCGCGGTGGAGAACCAGGCGACGGACCGGGCGTTCCGGATCGGCCAGAAGCGCAACGTGCTCGTGCACAAGCTGGTGTGCAAGGGGACGGTGGAGGAGCGGATCGACGCGCTCATCGCGGCCAAGCGCGAGCTCGCGGAGCAGGTGGTGAGCGACGGGGCGGAGAAGCTGTTGACCGAGATGACGAACGACGAGCTCCTCGGGCTTGTCGCGCTGGACATCGGCTCGGTGGCGGAAGAACCGGAGTGAGAGCGCGATTGGGGGATTGAGTCCGTGGCGCCAAGGGGATATCGGCGAGCGCTGGCGATTGCCGGACGAAAGGAACCTTCGATGGCACGACGACGTGGATTCTCGAGACGATACGGCTACTACGATGCGTTCCCGCGCCAGGCGACCGTGGGCGAGATGCGGGCAAGGGCGCAGCGCGAGGTCAAGCGGCTCTCGAACAAGGGCGAGGCGTTGTGCCCGGTGGTGGGCAAGGGGCGCACGATCGCTGCGACGTTCTGGGGCAGGGCGTGGTGCACGAACCTCGATTCCTATGCGGACTACTCGAACCGTCTGCCGCGCGGCAGGTCCTACCTCGCGCACGGGCAGGTGCTCGATCTGCGCGTGGAGAAGGGCAAGGTCCGAGCCCTGGTGGCCGGCTCCCGGCCCCAGCCGTATTCCGTCACGGTGACGATCCGGCCCCTCGACCCGCAGCGGTGGAAGCAGATCGTGCAGGCGTGCGCCGGCAAGGTCGACTCGATGATCGAGCTGCTGCAGGGCAGGCTCCCGGAACCCGTCATGCAGGCCGTCACGGCCCACGCTACCGGACTATTCCCGTCTCCCTCCGAGATCCGCTTCGAGTGCTCGTGCCCGGACTGGGCCTCGATGTGCAAGCACGTGGCCGCCTCGCTGTACGGCATCGGGGCCCGTCTGGATGACGCCCCGGAGCTGCTGTTCGTGCTCCGCGGCGTTGAGCCGGCGGAGCTGGTCACGAGCGGCGGAGCTGCGAAGGCCATCACCGCGCAGGCAGAGCACAAGGCCATGAAGGCCGACTCCGACGAGCTCTCGTCGCTGTTCGGGATCGACCTGCAGGCTTCGGCTGCAGATCCCGAGGTGCAGCCGTCCCGGCTCACCGCGGCCAGGACCACGACGGAGCTGGAGACTGCGGCCGCGGTCGCGAACCCGTTGCCGGCGCCTGTCCGCACCGCGGAGCCCCGGCGCAGCAAGTCGTCGGCCGCGAAGAAGGTTGCGGCGCCGACCCGGCAGGTCACCCCGAAGACGCCCGCCAGCAAGAGCCCGCAGAAGCCCGCCGGCAAGAGCCCGCAGAAGCCCACGGGTGCGCGCGGTGCGGCAGTGTCGCGGCCCCCCGCAGAGCCGAAGCGGCCGGTGGCGCGTACTCGCAGGAGCGACGGGAAGACCGTCGTGACCCGAGACGAGCTGCTCGCCCGCAAGGTTCCCGGGGAGGTCATCGAGTTCTGGATCGAGCAGGGGCTGTTGCCCTCGGGTGGAGCCCAAGCGACGTTCGTTCTGAGCGCCGAGATTGCATCGAGGGTGGCGAAGTTCGAGCGGATGGGGCGGCGTTCTGTCAGAGCATGAGGCGTCGGGGAGTCTTGCCACCGGATCCGGGGAGCGCGAGGAGGATTGAGTCCGCGCCGTCACCGGGGTATCTGGACGCGCTTCCGGCACTGTTCGAAAGGGACGATCGATGGCGCGACAACCCGGTGACTTCTCGCGAGGCGGGCATGACGACCCGCGAACGGGCCAGG
>JAKLDZ010000164.1 GCA_022703255.1 Myxococcota bacterium
GAGGCGCAGGCCGAACTGGTTAGCCAGTTCCTGAGCGAACTGGCCGAACATGCCGCCGCGAAGAACGACCCGGTGCAAGCCAAGGCCTATCTGACCGAAGCGGTGACCGTGGCGCCGGTCTCGGTGCGACCGCCGAATACGACGGTATGGCCGCGGTCGGAGTCGAATATCATGCTGTGTCCCCATCGCCCCGGAGGCTGCTGCGGGGTCGAAACGTCAACCCAGCCTCCAGACTTGCGCTCCCAGACATCGGACATCGGCGCGCACGTCTGGCCTCGCACACAACCACGTCCACCGAAGAGCAGCAGACGCGGCCCGTTGGCCGTGTCGAACACCATGGCGTGGTCGCGTCGGAGCGGAACGTCCGTCAGCGCCCCGTAGTTGGGTGCGAACGGTGCCGCCCCCTGAGTCTGCGTGTATGTGTACGGAGCAAGCCCGTCGTCCGACTCTCCGCCGACCAACAAGAACTTGAGCTGGTCGCCTTGCCATGCGGCAGTAGCGCTCTCCAGGATACCGGCCCCGCCGCTCGCGGCCAGCAGTTGCCAGTTGGTGCCAGTCAAGCTCCAAAGCTCGCTCTTGCGCGTGCTGCCCGTCCACCCCCCATACACCCGCAGCGCGTTGTTCGTGGGGTCGCCGTAGAAGGTAGCGTAGGCGATGGCTCCCGGCCCCCCGCCGGTCAGGGTCGCGGAGACATCCGACCAACCCGCCGCGGTGTAGGCCCAGGCGTCGCCGAGCACAGCGCACGGAGTCGGACACGCAATCCCGCCGAACAGCATGGAGGCGCCGGACGCGGGGTAGAAGATCATGCCCGCCGCACTGCGCGCCGGTGGACTCTGCGCGGGCGTCACGAGCTTCCAGCGGGGCAACGCCGTCAGCGGCGGATCGATCACGACGGGATGGGGCAGTCCACGATGCTCGAGACGATAGGCCACCTCGCGACCGTCTTCACTCCACTGGACAGCGACGGCATGTCTGGCGCCTGATGCATCGACGGCATAGGGCTCGCCGACGCGAATCACTCCGCGCCCGAGCGCATCGCTGAAGGTTGCGGCACCGCCGGGCCCGGGCACGGGCCCCGACAGGCCGGGCCCTGGCGTGAGCTGCCACCGGAACGTGTCCGGAGCTTCGGTGCTCTTGAGAACCCAGAGCTCCTCGTACAGCGCAGGCGTCGCAATCCCAACCACATCCGTGGCCGGGAACGCGTCGCGGTAGACCACGTGCCCCCGATCGATCTCACCAGGCACGTCGCGCGCACCCCGGCTCTCGATCCGCACGCTCAGCCGCTGAGCGCCTCCAATCCGCACGTCGCGCAGCCCGCTCGCCCGCTCTGAGAGACGCACGACCATGGGCCTGCGTCGCCCCGACTCGACGCGCGAGACAAAGCCGTTCCCGGCACGCATGAGCTGGTCCTGGCCCTGCGCCAGCAGACCACCCATTCGCACATCCAAGGCGGTCACCCGGGTCCACTCCGTATCCGCACTGTCGTCGCTGCCCGCGATCGGATCCGCGGCTGCCTGCCCGCAGCCCCCTACGACCATCGCGCACAGCATGCCCAGGATTGTTCGCTCCCCGTTGCGTGGCATCATGATCCCAATTCACGCTATTCCTCTGCACCGCTGAGAACAAGCACAGCGGCGGGCGGTTGGGTCGTGCGACGATCGATTTCGGGCAGCGCCCCCCAACACACCGCGAGAGTGGCTCCGGCCACGCCATTTGGGGTAGACGGGGAGCATCGGGGCAACCCGGGTTACCCACGTTGCGACGCGCCCGCTCCTCATGGTCGAGGTGCCGCGCCGTGTCGGCAGAAGGGGAGCAACGTCGGTGCCGGGAGCCCTCGGCGTGTCGTTCGCTTCTTCCCCAGTCTCAGGGGCCCTCGAGCCCCGCGCAGTGAGCAGGTCGAGTGGGCGCCGCCTCGTACACATGCGGCACTCGCCCGGGATCGTGCGCAACCCGCCCCTCGTCCTCGAGCACTTCGAGATTGCCGACGACCTCCGAGATCATGAGGAACAGTTGGATGCCCTCGGCCTCGCCGAATAGCTCACGAACCAGCTCCATCACCGTCCTCGGTTGCGCCTCGAGAAGTGACTCGATCCTCGTCTTGCGCCGCTCGTGGAACCTTCGCAATCCGTCGATCGTCGCCCGGTGATCCCGGAACGGCTCTCCGTGCCCCGGAAGCAGCCAACCGATGTCCATGTCGTACAGGCGACGCACCGACTCCAGGTAGGCCACCAGCGCCCGATGACGGGTTCCGCTTTCGTCCTCCACCGGCTCGAATAGCGGATTGGGCGAGACGCGCTGCAGGAGGTGATCGTTCGAGAACAGCACGCCGTGACGTTCGGCGAGCAGGCAGACCAGTCCGGGGGTGTGACCCGGAAAGGGGAGCACCGAGGCTTCGAAACGCGCGAACGACAGGCGAGCGCCCGGCTCCAGCGGCTCCACCCGATCGAGCCTCGGTGCGATGGCAGCGCTCACCGCGTCCGCTGCGGCGATCTTCGGCGAGAATCCGGCAGGCACGCCGAATCGCTCGAGGTGCTTGTCCAGAGGTGGCATCGTCTCACCGACCAGCACCTTGTTCCAGTCGCGCCGATGCACGAGCACCGGAGCTCCGGACCGGTCCTGCACGTAACGGGCGAGCCCGAAGTGGTCCACGTGGCCGTGGGTGATCAGCACGCGGCTCACGTCCTGCACTCGCTTGCCCGCTGCCGCGAACCCATCCTGCAACGCAGCGATGCACGTCTCGGTACACAGCCCGGTGTCGATCATCGCGACCCGGCCGTCCCCGTCGTCGATGAGGTACGCGTTGATCGGGCCACCCGCATGGGCGAACGGTATCGGAAGGGGAATGCGGTGCACGCCGAGCGCCGTCAGGGTCTCGTCGAGGGGGGCGCTTGCTGGGTCCGGGGTCATCCTTGCTCCTCGTCTGCTGACACCGTCCTAGCTCTTTCGTCGTCCGGCGTCGCCTGTCGCAGGGACATGTGCAGGGCTCCAACTTCCCCCCGACGTCGACGTGCACCCACGACGAGGATATTGTGCGCGCCAATGTCTTCTTCGCAACCTCCCGCCCCCGCCGTGGTTGCCGTTGTCGACAACGGAGCGTCTGCACTTGAAGACGAGCTGTCGGCAGCACGGGGGGCAGCGACACCTGCCCCCTCGTCGCCGCCCGGAATGGCAGCCGTCGCGCCCCTTCTGTTCGCCTCCGGACTCTGTGCACTGGTCTATCAGGTCGCCTGGCTTCGTGAGCTGCGCCTCGTCTTTGGGGCTTCGACGGCCGCCAGCGCAGCCGTCCTCGCGGTGTTCATGGGTGGGCTCGGAGTCGGCGGGCTGCTGCTCGGCAGGCGCGCCGACAGGCTCGCCAGGCCCTTGAGCCTGTATGCCAACCTCGAGCTCGCCGTCGCTGCCAGCGCCGCGACCACACCGTTGCTCCTTCTCGGCGCCCGCAGTCTCTACGTGACAATCGGCGGCTCCCCAACCCTGGGAGTCACTGGCGCCACCTTCGTTCGCCTCCTGCTCACGGCCGTCGTGCTCGGCGTGCCCACCTTCGTCATGGGCGGGACGCTACCGGCTGCCGCAAGAGCTGTCTCCACCGCAGACGACGTCAAGCGGCGCAACGTGGGCACGCTGTACGCCGTCAACACCGTCGGTGCGGTCGCCGGGGCCTTCGCCGCGAACTTCCTGCTCCTGGAAGTGTTCGGCACTCGGATGACGCTGTGGCTCGCTTGCCTCGTCAACGCCCTCGTGGGGATGACGGCCCGGGCAGTTGCGCGTCGCTCGGCGGAGAGAACGACCGGGAAGGACGCTTCCGCGGACGCCGCGAGCAGCGGAGTTGCGGCAGCACGATTCCCCTGGTTTCCGAGCCTTGCCGCGGGCATCGCCGGCTTCGCCTTCCTGCTGATGGAGCTGGTCTGGTATCGGATGCTCGCACCGATCCTCGGTGGATCGTCGTACTCCTTCGGCCTCATCCTCTGCGTGGCGCTCCTCGGCATTGGAATCGGCGGCGGGCTCTATGCGCGGTTCGGTCAGAACCGTCCGGCGACCCTCGCCGGCTTCGCCTGGACCTGCGCCCTCGAGGCCTTGTGCCTGATGGTCCCCTTCGCAGTGGGGGACGGGATCGCGATCGCGACGGTCATTCTGCGCGGGTTCGGCGCCCTCGGCTTCGCCGGTCACGTCGCCACGTGGACCATCGTGACCGCCTTCGTCGTCCTGCCGGCGGCCATCGTCTCCGGCTTCCAGTTTCCCCTGATCATCGCCCTGTACGGCCGCGGCGATACCCGGCTGGGTCGCCACGTCGGCGCTGCCTACGCCGCCAACACCGTCGGCTCCATCACAGGATCGCTCGCAGGCGGATTCGGTCTGATTCCCATGCTGTCGGCGCCTGGCTGCTGGCGTGCGGTCGGCGCCCTGCTCGCCGCGACTGCGATCGCAACGGCAGCGCTCTCTGCGCGGCTCGAGAAGCGTCGTGCACTCTCCCTGCTGCCAGCTCTCGTGGGGGCGCTCGCGGCGTTCCTGCTTCTGAGCTCCGGACCGACCGCTGCGTGGAGGCACGGAGGCATCGGGGCAGGAAGAGGCCCGGTGATTTCCGGGACCTCGACGCGCAACGATGTAGTCAGGTCTCTGCACGACGCCCGTCGATGGATATCCTGGGAGGCCGACGGTGTGGAGAGCTCGGTAGCCATCTCTGCGGGGGGAGGGTACGCATTCATCGTCAATGGGAAGAGCGACGGCAATGCGCGGGGGGACGCGGGAACCCAGGTCATGGGGGGACTCGTGGGCGCGGCCTTGCTGCCGAGCGTGCGCGATGCCTTCGTGATCGGCCTTGGCACGGGGAGCACGGCCGGATGGCTGGCGCGTATTCCCGAGATGGAACGAGTGGATGTTGCCGAGCTCGAGCCTGTCATCCTGAGAGTCGCCCGCGAGTGCAGCGTGGTGAACGAGAACGTGCTCGAGAATCCCAAGGTCCATGTTTCGATGGGCGACGCCCGCGAGCTTCTTCTGACCGCGCGACGCCAGTACGATCTGATCTTCTCGGAACCGTCGAATCCGTATCGCGCTGGGATTGCGAGCCTCTACACCCGTGAGTTCTACGAGGCAGCAGCGGCAGCGATGCGCCCACGTGGCGTATTCCTGCAGTGGCTCCAGCTCTATGACATCGACGGTTTCGCAGTGCAGACTGCCATTGCCACGATCGCCTCGGTCTTCCCCGAGGTCTCCGTGTGGCAGACACTGTCTGCGGATCTGGTGCTCGTCGCAAGTCGCGAGCCGCTCCCGGTGGATCCCGACCGCCTGCGAACGCGTCTGGCTGGTGAGCCCTTCCGCCGCGCGATGACCGTCGCCTGGGAGGTGGATGACCTCGAAGGGTTCCTGTCGCACCACGTCGCCTCCCCGGCCTTTGCGCGAAGCATCGCTGCGCTGCCAGGAGTTCCGGTGAACACCGACGACAGGAACGTGCTCGAGTATGCGCTGTCCCGCTCGCTCGGGAAGAGCTCTGCGATCCATCCGTTCGAGCTCTGGAAGACCTCGCGAACGATGGGCCTCGATCGGCCTGCGCTGGTCAAGGGTGTCATCGACTGGAACCGCGTGGACATGCGCCGCATGATCCTGCTCGGCACCAACGAAACCGCCTTCGTCACCGAAGCGCTGCCGCCGAGCGCGCGTGCCTTGCACGGCGACTATCTCAACCACCGCGCCGGAGACCTGGCATCGCTTCGCAAGTCGTGGGAAGTGCGCCCCAAGGCCGCGCTGTCTCCCTCCGAGCTCTGGCTCTACGCCGATGCACTTGCCTCTGCGGGGAGCGACGATGCGACACCTCTCATCGCGCAAGTGGCCGCCTATGACCGGACCTCGGCGTCGATCCTGGAGGCTCACCGACTCTACGGCAAGGAGGACTACGCGACATCGGCAAGCGTGCTCCACGATGCGCTGCTGCGATGCAGGACGGATCCGTGGCCGGGAGCGAACGCGCTGTCGCGCGGTATCGGCCTCGCCGGTTCGCTTGCGTCGCGAGACGCCTCCCTCGCGCCCCGCCTGCTCGACGCCTTGAGCGAACCCTTCGCTGCGGCAAGCTACGAGAGCGTCAGACTCATGGCACGCGTTCGGCTGGTCCAGGAGGCCGGCCCCATCCAACACTGTCCCCAGGTCTTCGCCCCGTTCGAGCCTCTGCCCCTCTGGGATCGCGGATTCCTCGAGAATCGCCTGGCTTGCTATCGAACCGTCGGACACGCCTTGGCAGCCCACGCCGAGCGCGACCTCGCCCAGTTCGTCGATTCCGCGTCGATGCCCATCAGCGCCGGACTCATCGAAGTGCCGCCGCAGTAGCCGTCACTCACCCCCGCGTTCGCTCGTTCTTGCGCCTCCGGCGTCCTGAGCCTGGACGACCGGTGACACCTCGGTCGGTGTTCGTGGCGGCGCTCACACTGGCTGCCCTACGCTGCCGACCTCGTCTCCCCAGCCACCCGCTCGATCGTCTCCAGCAGCGCCGGAATCGGCACCTTTCCCCGGTAGCGCAGGATCGACGGCCCATCGTGAATGGCACCGCTGCACATCGCCTCGTCTGCGCACAAGACGTAGGCCCCGACCCCCGCGGAGCGCAGCCGTCCGAGCCTCCTCTGCAGATGCGCCGACGTGTGGAATCCAACCCACTCGAGACGGACCTCTTCGTCGCCACGCACGACCTTGATGTCCGGGAAGAAGACGTCGCTGCCGACTCTCAACGCCTCGCTCTCGCGCACCGCAATCCAACCGCCGGGCATGCTGCGGAACGCCCTCAGTACCTGGTTCTCCGGAGTCGCCTTCGGTCTACCGGAGGGCATCGTCGAAGCCCCGATGGGATCGCTGTGCGACACGTTCACCGGCAGCGGCGTCTGGCTCTCCTTCAGGCAACAACGTGCCGTGCAGGTCCAAGGACCCGCTTTGCGGAGCTCACCAAGAAAGCGGACCAACGCGTGACCGTAGCGCGTCGTGTGGTGCACCAACGCCAACGGCCCCGTGACGATCACCTTGCCGCCGTGCTCGTCCTGCGTCCAAGCGCACTCGAGACGAAGCATCTTGGCCGCCCTCGCGAGCGACGCGTCAGCCCCCGCGATCCGCAAGGACAGCTCGGAGCTGCGCAGCAGCAGGGAGCGCGCGAGAGCCTGATTGTAGTGTCTCGCCATCCACGCGGGCGAGATGGGCCCCTCCGGCGCTGCCAGCTTCCGCTCCCCGGACCGATCCGCATAGGCACCCGGCAGCACCTCCGACGGATCGATCTGCAGTACGTCGGCCGTCCTGCGGATGGCCTCGTCGCGCGACAGCCCGCTCGCCGCGGCCTCGAACAGGATCTGCCGGATCTCGCTCGGACGTGCGGCCGACACGATCGCGGGCATCCACACCGACGGGATCAGCGAGCCGAGCCCTCGCACGGCCCGGGGGGGTGCGTTCCACGCGATGCAGGCAGGCATGATGGTGCCTTCGAATGCCTTTCGGAACTCCTCGAGTGTCGCCCCTTCGAGCCGGTGCAACTCGACGAGGAACGCCCTCAGCCACGCATGGTCCTCCCCGGTCAGCCAGGCGGGGACGATGCACCCTTCAGACATCGCCAGCCGAATCCAACGCTCGGGCAACGATGCGGGAGCGCCTCCTCGACCGGATGTCGTCGATGGTCTCTGCTGTGACGAGCTCATGGATGATCGCCTTCTTCCCGTCGGCCGGACGCAACACCCGACCGATCCTCTGGATGTGTTCGCGCGTCCCGTGCGCACCGGCCACCACGATGGCCACGTTCGCGTCGGGAACGTCGATGCCTTCGTTCAGAACCCGCGCAGAAACGAGCGCGCGCAGCTTGCCCGAGGCGAACGACGACAGGATTGCCGCCCGCTCTGCTCTCGGGGTCTCCGCGGTGATCACGGGCACGAGGTTGTCCGCGGAGATCGTGTACGCGTCGCCGGCATTGGCCGTGAAGACCAGCGTGCGATCCCGTCGGTGACGTGCGAGCAGCGCGGCGGTGAGCTTCCGCTTCGCGGTCGGAAACGTGGCGATGTCAACCGCCCTCCGATACGCCTCGAGCATCCTCCTGCCGCCGGGCATCCGCAGCAGATCCCCCATGAACTCCTTCCAGGTCCCGTCGGGGTGATGCCGGATCCAGACCTTGCGCGCCTTCGCGAATGGATCGTAGCCGTCGTCGTAGCTCTCCCGCTCGCCGTGCGTGAGCTCCACGCTGTGGGGGAGTCTCATGAAGGGCGCCAACCACTGCCCGGACAGGTCCGCGACCCGCAGCTCGCAGATGACCGGCCCGATGAGGTGCTCAATCCGCGCAGCCGCCGCCGACCCTTCTTCCGGGGGGGTGGCGGTCAACCCGATACGGCACGAGGCCGCGCACATCTCCAGCCCTTCGGCGCGCGATCCGCTCCCGTGGTGGTGCGCTTCGTCCACCACGATCATCCCATACCGATCGCCGAACCCATCCATGTGCCGAAACGCGCTCTCGAACGTCGTGACCGTCACTCGCTCGGGCCTGAACTCCCCGTCTCCCACGACACCGATCGCGCCGTCGTAGAACTGCGAAAGCGCTCCTCTCCACTGGTCGAGCAGCGCCCGCGTCGGACAGAGAATCAGCGAGGACGTCGCCACACGCGCGAGCGCAGCCAATGCCACCCGCGTCTTGCCCGCCCCGGTGGGGAGCACCACCACGCCGCGGCGACCTGCGTCTTCCCAAGCCTCGAGCGCCGCGTATTGGTAGTCGCGAAGCTCCGGCTCGCGCCAGGCTCCGCCGCTCCCAGCCGCCTGAAGCTCCACGCGATCCTCTAAGGGTTCACCGCGGACTCGCAGCCACTGCACGATCCGCGATCGCGCGCACGCGGGCGCGCGCCAGCATCCACGCGCCTCGTCCCACGTCGCCCCCGGCAGCTCACCGCAACCTGGGCTCACGCCCGACACTCGCAGGGTTCCGGAATCGAACTCGATGGTGACCTGTTCGCTCACGCCGCGCGGTCAATGCTCGCCGCGTGCCAGACTCGCACCGATGCACTATCGCGCACTTGCGCTCGGTGAGGGGTGGCGGCCGCCAGTTTCGGGGTGGCGGCCGCCAGGGGATTCGCCGCAAGTCGCCCAGCTCGCGAGCGCATGGCTCCCGTGCCCGGCGCCGCCTCCCCGTGCAAGGGTTGGCTACTCGCCCCCCAGCTCCAGCACCGCTCGACGCAGCCGCTCGGTGAGCTGGACCGCAGTCTCTCCCGGCACCGGGTAGATCGGTGCGCCGAAGTGCACCATCACCGATCGCCGCCGCAAGAGCCGATCGGGCAGCATCTTCGGAAAGCGCCGATGCGGAGGATAGACCTCGCGACTTCCCACCAGCTTCGCGGGAATCAGCGGGGCTCCGGTCGCCAGGGACATGTTCGCGGCACCCCGACGGAACGCACCCAGCTCGCCGCTGCGGGAGCGCGTCCCTTCCGGATGGACGAGGAGCGGACGGCCGGACCTCAACACCTCGATACCCGCTCGCAGCGCCGGCTCCGCATTGCCGTCGCGATCCACGGGAATCGCGTTCGCGAGCCGGGTCACCAGAAGCTTCGTGACCCGATGGTTCCACAGCTCGTGCTTTCCAAAGGAGCACATCTGGGCGCGCCGTTCGTGCGGCATCACCGACGCCGCCCAGATGCCGTCCAAATAGGTCGTGTGGTTGGGA
The DNA here is from genome assembly GCA_022703255.1 of Myxococcota bacterium. Lineage (GTDB taxonomy): Bacteria > Myxococcota_A > Polyangia > Polyangiales > Polyangiaceae > JACRCQ01. The sequence continues at coordinate 9,653 of JAKLDZ010000164.1, forward strand.
CACAGGATGTACGGTCCATCGGGAAGGCTCGCGGCACCGACCGCGCGCACGTCCCAGACCGTGTGAATCGCAACACCGATGCCGCGCGCGATCGCGATCGCCACGGGGCCTCGTGGCGGCGGAGCCCCCGCCCCTGCCGGCACCTTCGGCGCCGGGGTGCCGGACGCGCGTGTCGAGCGAATCAACTCCACCAGATCCGAGACGCGGTGAATGGCCATCAGCTCCGGGCCGAGACGGACACCCAGCTCCTTGTCCACCATGACCGCCAGCTCGGTCCGCCCGAGCGAGTCGATGCCGAGATCGAACTGCAGCGTGGATGTCTCACGCACCGGGAGGTTGCGTCGCTTCGCCTGGGCCACTTCGGCCACGATCTCCAGGACCTTCACCGCGAGAGGATCGGTCGGCGCCTGCGACGGATCGAAGGCGTCGGACTCGACTCCACCGACGTTTCGGTCTTCGAGTCGGCGACGCAGCTCCTGGTAACGAACGCTGAGCTTGGTGGTCTTCGGAATCTCGGAGACGAAGTGGGTCTTCTGGATCCGGAGATGAGAGGCAATCCCGGAAGCGCGTGCGGAAATCTCCGCTTCGATGCGCTCCCGCATGACTCCCGTCGAAACCCCGTCCGCCGCCGCGTCGTCGATCACGATCGCTGCGTGGACCTCGTCGCCCACTCCAGCCGGACTCCGCATCCCGACGACCGCCAGCTCCTTCACCCCGGTGAGCTCGCGGTAGCCGCTCTCGACGTCGAATGGACACGCCTTCTTGCCCGCAGACGTGACGATCAGCTCGTCGAGCCGGCCGGAGATCGACAGGTATCCCTGCGCGTCGATCCTCCCCAGATCGCCGGTGTGGAACCAGCCGTCCCGGATCACCTGGGCCGTGAGCTCCGGGTTGCGGAAGTACCCGCGCATGAGCCCCTTGCCCCGGATACAGACCTCGCCCTGTCCCGTGGCGTCGGGCTGGTGGATGCGGACTTCCATCCCCCGCAACGGCATCCCAACCCTGCCCGGACGAGCCTCTTCGAACGTGCACCCGGTCGAGGCTGCGCTCGTCTCGGTGAGGCCGTATCCCTCCAGCACGGAGAAGCCCAATCGCGCGAGACCGAGGTTCACCTCGAGGGGCAGCGGCGCCCCTGCGGACACGAGCCTGCGGAGACTCCCACCGAACCGGTCGAACACCGCCTTGAACACCAACGGACCCGCATTCCAACCCACCGTGCGACGCAGCGTCGCGCACGCACCTCCCATCGCGCGGAATGCCGTCAGGGAAGGCTCCCCCTTGGCCCGCACCTGCCGCAGGATCTGCTGGTGGAACAGCTCCAGCAGACGCGGGATCGCCGGCAGGATCGTGGTGTGTGTCTCGTTGATCGCAGCGAGGATGACATCTCCCCGAATCGCCTCCACGAACGTCAGGCTCGCCCCGGCCACCAGTCCTCCGACCAGCGCTGCTGCGAATCCGTACACGTGGTGAAGCGGAAGGACGAGCAACATCTCGTCGCGATCGGTCAACCCCCACAGGGGGACCGCGCAGTCGCGTCCGGCATACGCGAGCCCTTCGTGCGCCAGCATCACGCCCTTGGGCTGCCCCGATGTCCCCGACGTGAAGATGACCGACGCGAGGCTCGCGTCCGCATCGGGATCCGGGGGAGCGTCGGCGAGCCGGGCGATGGGCCCGTCGCCAAACGAGAGCTCCTCGAGGGACACGAGGTTCCACTCCGATGTGTCGTCGAGGCGGTCGCGCTGGGAGCGCGACACGACCAGCAGCCGTGGAGACGAAGCTTCGAACAGACGCCGGAGCGAGGCGGGAGGCAGACCAGGGTCGAGGGGAACCACCGTCGCACCCGCTTCGGAGATCGCGAAGTACGCGATGGGCCACTGCGGGTCGTTCTCTCCGAGGAGCACCACGCGGTCGCCCTCGCGAATCCCGGCCCCCTTCAGGCGCGCGGCTGCACCACGGATCCGTGCGGCCATCTCGCGATAGCTGACCTCGCGCAGGACGTCGTCGCGCCGAATCCTCAAGGCGACGCGATCACCATGACGATCCGCCGCGTCGAGGATGAGTCGGGGCAAGCGGTCGGCGTCCTGTCGGGGCACAGGGGCCTCGTTCGGGGACTGCGCGGGGAAGGACGCCTGCTCGGAGGACAACT
>JAKLDZ010000165.1 GCA_022703255.1 Myxococcota bacterium
TGCTGCACGACGAGCCGGACGCGCGGCTCGTCGCCGGCGCGACGGATTGGGGCGTCGAGGTGAACCTGCGAGCAGCGCGTGCACCGCTCGTGGTCGCGATCGAGCGCCTGCCCGAACTGCGCGATCTCGTCGTCGGCGACGATGCGATCGAGATCGGCGCCGCGCTGACCATCGCCGAGATCGAGCGCGGGCTCGCGGGTCGCGTGCCGCTGCTGGCCCAGCTGGCCCCGCAGTTCGCGTCGCCGCTCATCCGCAACCGTGCGACGATCGGGGGTCAGATCGGCGCCAACCGGTCGTGCGCCGATCTCATCCCGATGCTGCTCGCAGCCGAGGCGCGGGTGACCTGCGCGGACCAGGAGCTGCCGATCGAGAAGGTACTTGGGGGCGATCCCGGCCTGATCCTGTCGGTCTTCGTGCCCTCGACCTCCCGCGGATTCGGCCTCGGCAATCAGACGCGGACGGCGTCGGACATCTCGATCGTCAACGTGGCGGTCTCCGTGGCCCTCGACGGCGAGCGGCTCCGGCAGCCAATCGTGGCGCTGGGCGGCGTGGCACCGCACGTGGTGCGCCTTGCCGCGGTGGAGAGCACGCTGAACGGCCATCCATTGCCGTCGAAGGACCAGGTTGAAGCGCTTCTGGCGCGGGCGGTGAATCCGATCGACGACCACCGCGGAAGCGCCGCGTACAAGCGTCACATCGCCGCCGTGCTCGGGGAACGGGCACTGCGGGCAAGCGTGCGCCAGCTTCTTTCCGGCGAAGGAGTCGACTGATGCCCATTTCCATCACGCTCAACGGCGCAGCGCGCGTGCTCCAGGCCGAACCTGGCGAGAACCTCCGCGACGTACTGCAGCGCGAGGGGCTGCATTCTCCGCGCAACGGCTGCAACGGCGAGGGGACGTGCGGTGCGTGCGCGGTCCTCGTGGACGGCCGTCTGATGAACACCTGCCTGCTCGTCGCGGGACAGGTCGAGGGGCGTCACCTGCGCACGGTCGAGGGGCTGGCGCGGCCGCGAGAGCTCACGAGCCTGCAGAAGGCGTTCGTGGACGCGGGCGTGGTGCAGTGCGGCTACTGCACCGGCGCGATGCTGATGGCCATCGCCGAGCTGCTGGAGAAGGTGGAGCACCCGACGCGGGAGCAGGTGCGCGACGCGCTCTCGGGCACGTTCTGCCGTTGCACGGGCTACGAGCAGATCTTCGGTGCGGTGGAGCTCGCGGTGGCGCGACGTCGTGATCCGGCAACCCCGGTGGAGGCGCCGAAGTTCCGCGAGGGGCTGCGCTACGTCGGCAAGGCCAGCGGCAAGGTCGACGGTTACCTCCTGGCGCGTGGAGAGGCGGCCTTCGTGGAGGATCGGGTTCGCTCGGGTCATTGCCACCTGAAGGTCCTGCCCAGCCCGCACGCGCACGCGTACGTCAAGAGCATCGACACGTCGCGTGCAGAGGCGCTGCCCGGCGTCGTCGCGGTGTTCACGCACAAGAACTGCCCCGACGTCTGGTACAATCCCGCCGGACAAGGGTTCCCCGAGCCGTCCCCCTACGATCGGCGAATGTTCGATCAGAAGGTCCGCCACGTTGGGGACCGCGTCGCCGCCGTCGTCGCCGAAACGCTCGAGATCGCCGAAGCTGCGCTGAAGCTGATCGACGTCGAGTACGAGGTCCTTCCGGGCGTCTTCACAATCGACGACGCGAAGCGTCCGGGCGCCCCCGTCGTGCACAACGCGCATGTCGAGTACGTCGTGGGCGCGCCCGCGGATCTCGACAAGTACAATCAGGGGGTCGATCCACGGGAAGGGCGCATCATCTACCAGTTCCCGATCCACGCGGACCCGCACAAGAACCTGGCCGCGGCGGTCCACGGCGGCATCGGCGACATCGACAAGGGGTTCGCGGAGGCCGACGTCACCATCGAGCGCACCTACGAATCGTCGCAGGTGCAGTGCACGCCGGTCGAGCCGCACATCGTGTACTGCCGGATGGACGGCGAGCGTCTGGTGATTCACGGGTCGACGCAGGTTCCGTATCACGTGCGACGCATCATCGCGCGGATCCTGGGTGTGAAGGAGAACCGCATCCGGGTGATCAAGGAGCGGGTGGGAGGGGGCTTCGGCTCCAAGCAGGACATGGTGCTCGAGGAGGTGGCGGCGTGGGCCACGTGGGCCACTGGGCGCGATGTGCTCTACCGCTACACACGCGAGGAGGAGTTCGTCAACTCGCGCACCCGCAAGACGATGAAGATGAGAGTCAAGCTGGGCGCGAAGAAGGACGGCAAGCTGACGGCGATGCAGATGGACCTCGAGGCGGACACCGGGCCCTTCGGCTCGCACTGCCTCACGGTGCCGATGAATGCCTGCTCGAAGTCGTTGCCGCTGTTCCTCTGCGACAACGTCCGCTTCGACGTGCACACGTACTACTCGAACCTCTCTCCCTCCGGGGCCTACCAGGGCTACGGCGGGCCGAAGGGCTCCTTTGCGGTGCAGCTCGCGGCAGCGGAGATGGCCGACAAGCTGGGCATGGACCCGCTGGAGTTCATCGAGAAGAACCGCGTGCGCGAAGGCGTGATGCTGGAGATCCTGCGGTGCCTCGGTGAGGGGCGCGAGGGCACGCCCCAACTCGTGCACACCTGCGGATTGGGCCCCGCTCTGGAGCAGGGCAAGAAGCTGATCAACTGGGGTATGAAGGAGCCGAGCGGCGATCCCGACATGAAGATCGGCCATGGGGTGGCGATCATCCAGCAGGGGTCGGGGCTTCCGTTGCTCGACGCCGCCAACGCGGCGATCAGCCAGCTTGGCGACGGCACGTTCATGCTGTTGTCGGGCGGCACCGACCTCGGCACCGGGCTCGACACGGTCACGGTCAAGCTCGCCGCGGAGACCTTGATGGTGCCCATGGAGAACGTGGGCGTGATGGCCGCCGATACCGATGCAACGCCCTTCGACGTCGGGGCGTACGCCTCGTCAGGCACCTACTTCTCGGGCGGCGCCGCGCTGAATGCAGCGCTCAAGATGAAGAAGCTCCTCATCAAGGAAGCAGCCGAGATGCTCCAGGAGCCCGAGAACAACCTCGCGCTCGCCTGGCCGGGCGTCGTCAAGGGGCTGTCCGGCGAGGTCACCTACGAGCAGATCGCACGCCGCACCCAGGCCGGCACCGGCCACGGCCAGCTCATCGCCTCGGCTCACTTCGTCACGGACAAGGGCTCGTTCCCCTACGGCGCCCACTTCTGCGAGGTCGCCGTCGATGTGCGGACCGGCAAGGTCAAGCTTCGCAAGTACTACGCTCTGCAGGACGCCGGGACGCCCATCAACCCGGAGCTCGCGCTCGGCCAGATCTACGGCGGCGTGCTCAAGACCATCGGGCACAGCCTCTACGAGGAGATGATCTTCGACAAGGAAGGGCGCTGCCTGAACCCGAACTTCATCGACTACAAGGTGCCCCAGGTGGGCGACCTGCCCGATGACTTCAAAGCCGTGCTCGTGGACACCAACGATCCCTTCGGACCGATGGGCGCGAAGTCGGTCTCCGAGATCTCCTGCAACGGCGCCGCCCCCAGCATCGCGGCTGCGATTCACGACGCCGTCGGCGTCTGGATTCGCACCTGGCCGTTCACCCCCGAAAAGATCCTGCGGGCGCTCGGTCAGCTCCCGCAGGGGGGGAAGTGATCCGGGGCGTTCTCCTCGCTGCGGGTTCGTCCCGACGCATGGGCAATGACAAGCTCAGCCTGCCCTGGCGCGGGTCCACGGTCCTGTCGTCCACGCTGGCGCGCTGGTTATTGGTGCCTGCGCTCGAAGAAATACTGTTGGTCCGTCGGCGAAAGGACCCGACGGATCACGGGCCCCGCGTACGCGTGCTGGTGAACGCCGAAGCCGACGAGGGCATGGGCAGCTCCCTGCGTGTGGCCGCGCAGGCCTTGCCCCCCGACACCAAGGCCGTTGCCGTGGGGCTTGCGGACATGCCCGACATCGATCCGGCCACGATCGCCGCGCTCGTCGCGGCGTGGGAACCGCTCGGGCCGGACGCGATCGTCGCTCCGGTCTTCGATGGACGGCGGGGACACCCGGTCGTGTTCGGATCACGACACATCCCCGCGCTGCGAGGCCTCGGCGGCGATCGCGGCGCCCGCAACCTCCTGCAAGAGCGAGCGGGCGACCTCTCGCTCATCGCCGTCGAGGATCCAGGCGTCCTCGTCGATCTGGACACTCCCGACGACCTGAAGGCCCTGTCGTGAAGGTGCTCATCCTCGGGGCGGGCGAGCATGCCAGCGGTACGGCACATCGCCTGTTCCGATCGGGATTCGACGTGGCGATGACCGAGGTGCAGGAGCCCTTGGCGGTCCGTCGAGCCGTGGCGTTCTGCAGCGCCGTCTGGGATGGCGAGACCGTCGTCGAGGGCGTGCGTGGCCGCCGTTGGACTCTGGGCCAGCCGCTTCCGACCCCGCTCGATCATGTCGCCGTGTTCGTCGATCCCGAGGCGCGACTGATCGACACCTGGCACCCGGATGTGGTCGTCGACGCACGATTGCTCAAGGTCCCGGGCGCGACGTCGGTCGCGCAGGCGCCGCTGGTCATCAGCCTCGGCCCGGGCGCCGTTTGCGGACGCGAAGCGCACGTGGTCATCGAGACGAACCGGGGGCACGATCTCGGGCGCGTGATCGAGGAGGGCAGCGCGGCTCCGAACACGGGTGTCCCGGGGGCCATCGCCGGCTATGCGGCGGAGCGCGTGGTGCGCTCACCGGTTGCCGGACCGGTCCGGGGTGTGAAGGGTATCGGCGATGCAGTGAGCGAAGGCGAGGTGGTCGCCTTGGTCGGCGGTGAGCCGGTGCGGACCCGGATTGCGGGTGTGCTGCGAGGGATTCTGCACGACGGAGTGGAAGCCGAGGCGGACCTGAAGCTTGCCGACGTGGATCCGCGAGGCGAGGCGCGTGCCTGCTTCACGTTGTCGGACAAGACCCGAACGATCAGCGGAGGGGTGCTCGAGGCGATCCTGAGCCGCACTCGCGTGGAGGGCCGATGACGCCTCTGCTCGACTACAGCGATGTCTGGCTCATCGGGGGCGGGGGCAAGACCACGCTCATGTTCCGTCTCGCGGCGGCATGGTCGGGTCGCGGCGAGAGCGCGCTGTGCACCACGACGACGAAGATCTGGCCTCCGACACCGGATCAATGTCCCGATGTGCGGGTGGCCGACTTCGCCGAGCTCGTGGTCGATCTGCGCAGGCGCCCCGCGCCGATGGTGGCGGCAGTGAGACGCATCGAAAGCGGGAAGTGCCTTGGGTTCACGGCCGCTGAGGCGCTTTCGCTCCGAGGGGAAGCGCGCCGCCTGATCGTCGAAGCCGACGGCTCGGCGGGTCGCCCCGTCAAGGCGCACGCATCGCACGAGCCGGTGATCGCCGCAGGAGCCGCGTGCGTGGTGGCTGTCGTGGGCGCGTGGTGCGTGGGCGCTCCGCTCGATGCGGAGCATGTCCAGCGCCCCGAGCTCTTCGCGGCGCTGTGCGGGCGGAAGCTCGGGGATGCGGTGACCGCCGACGACGTAGCGCGCGTAATCCTTCACGAAGACGGTTGGCTTCGCGCCGTGCCTCGCAGCGCAGCGTTTCACGTCGTGGTGACCGGGGACGACGCGGCGCTCACGCGGGCGCTTGCCCTTCACCCGAACGCAGGTCGGATGGCCGGGGTTCATCGCTGCTGACGCAGCGTGTGGGCGGGGGGGATTCGAAGCGATTGTCGCTAGGACGCTCGACGTCTCCCGGCGGCGAGGAGCGCGAGCAGGGCCATTGCAGCCCACGCCAGGTCGGAGCGCGAGGAGCGCGGGCGTACGCTGCAGCCCGAGTCGGAGCCGGCGGACTCCCAGCCGGCGGCCTGGTTTGCGGCCGCGCCGGCCGTTCCGCCGTCGGGCTGGCCCGTGCTCCCGCCCGTCCCCGCCTCGCTCACCGAGCCGTCCTTGCCCGTCGCCGCGTCGGATGCAACGCCGCCGTCGGTGGGCTCTGCGGTCTTCTGCTCGTCGTCGATGAGGTAGACCGCGGGGCCCGTGGCCTTCACGAGCACCGGGCGTCCGCGCACGTTGGTGCCCTCGGGCATGGCGTTGAGCTCTGCGGCGGGGAGGGTTGCGACCTGGGTGAGGTCGAAGCCCCACGCGGCGGCGACGGCAGGATTGGGGACGTGACGGCGCCATGGGCCGTCGATGAGCCACACGGCGGAGGAGCCGTCGTCGGCCTTCACGAGCTGCGGAGTCGACGGCAGATCTGTGCTTTCGTCGATGGCGGAGAGCTGGGCGTCGGAGACGGGCATTACGTGCCAGAAGGAGTCGAGCTTCCAGGCCTGCATGACGTCCTGCGACAGGATGTGTCGTCGGACGCCGGCGGGGATCTGGGGTGCGCACTCGAGGTTCTTGGGGCTGCTCTGGAGCTGGGCGTTGGCGCCGCCGGCGCTGTCGATGCCGTAGGCGTGGACAGCGTGGGGCTTGCCGTCGTGCAGGCTGAGAGGCGAGGGCAACGAGAAGCCGTGCTCGCAGGAGCCGAGGGGCCCGCAGAGGTCATCGCGATGGATTGCCGCGTGGGTGGGGACCCCCTTCGCATTGGCGTCGCCCGAGGGGCCGCCGAAGTATACGTGCACGTCGATCGCCTTGGCCGGCTCGTCGGGATCCTGCGCCCAGCCTCCGACCTCGTCGCAGCTCACCGTGTCGAGGACGCCCTCGGGCGGATCGTTGGGATTGCAGTTCGGGGGGATGGCGAAGCCGCCCGCGGGGGAAGCCTTGAGCCGCGCCTCGGTCTGCGGACCGTAGATGCCGTCCTCGTCGATGAGATCGCCGGGGTTGTTGATGTTCCAGAGCATCTGGAACGCCTTGACGCTGGTGCCACTCAGGTCGTGGGTGCCGGAGCCTACATAGGTGTAGTGCCAGGGGTCGTTGCTCCCCTGCCAGCTGAAGCCATTGGATTCGAGCGTGGACTTCCAGGTGCTGTACTCGCTGATGTCGAGGGCGCGGCCGGTTTCGTGGGCGGAGTTGCCCGGCTTGGCAGCGAGGGTGATGCTGCACTTGCCGGCGAGATACCAGCGATACAGCAGGTACTGCTGGGCGAGGGAGCGGAACATCGACGAGACCGTCATGGTGGTGCTGGGCTTGGCTTTGGCCGCCTTGACGAGGGCGTCGCGCGCCGCGGTCTGCATGTACGGGAAGATGTTGCTGCCGATGGAGATGTTGGAGCCGGAGGGGACCTCGGACAGGGCATTGGGGATGAGGCAGTTCTGCTGCGCGACGATCTGCAGGCTGAGGCCCTTGACCTGGGAGGTGGAGCAGCCTGCGCTGACCGCCTGCTCGACGGTGATGGCGAAAGTCTTCTGACCTACAGGCTCGAGGGGTTCGGGGGATTCGGGCCCCTCGAGCTCGGGAGTGCCGCTGCAGGCAGAGAAGGCGACGAGGGAGGCGAGACCGATCATCCACCAGAAGCGTGTCATCCAATGATGATAGCATGCGAGGGAAGCACGGAAGGGCATGACGGCTGGCGCGCGCCGGGGGAGCCGCAGCAGATGGGCGGAGCTCGGGAGCAGCTGCGCTGCCGCACGGGAACGATCGCGCGCAGGGATGGGTTCATGGTATCAAGGCGTGTCTGGCCTCCAACGATTCGCACGAGGAATCCGATGTCGCGCATCCCCCCCCAAGCCGGAGTCTGCTTCGCCCTTGCTGCCGCGCTCGTGACCGTTCCCTCGCTCGCCGACGAGCCCGCAGCCGCGAGTGAGCCGTCGGTGCCGGTGTTGTTCGGCATGCCCGGGCAGCTCGTGGTGTCGAGCGATCTGCTGGTTCGGTTCGCGTACACGACGGCGAGTGCGCCGGAAGGGAGCACGACGAAGCCGGACGCGCACGTGGCGTTGGTGCTCGCGCCGGCCGCGGACTACTTTCTGGTGCCGAACATTTCGGTGGGGGGAGCGGTGCAGCTCGCGTACGAGTCGCAGGGGGATGCGAGCGCGACGGGGCTCGGGGTAGCGCCGCGGGTAGGCTACGCGCTGAGTCTTGGCGACAAGCTGACGTTCTGGCCGAAGGTGGGGGTGGGGTATCTGCAGGTGACGACGAAGACGCCGGCGCCGGTGACTACTGGCGGGGGGGTGGACGCCCTCGGTGGCAGCTCGAAGATCACGGACAAGAAGGTGCAGGCGCAGTTGTTCGCGCCGGTGCTCTTCCACCCTGCGCCGCACTTCTTCCTGGGGGGAGGTCCGTTCGTGTCGATGGACGTGTACTCCAAGGCTGGGCGAATGAACGGCTACAAGGAGACGACGTTCGGGCTGATGTCGGTGGTTGGGGGGTACTTCTGACGGCGCAGGCGGGGAGAGGCGCGGGTCAGACGAGGGAGCGGGACAGGTAGCCGACGAGCTCGCCGAGGCTGTAGACGTAGCTGCCAAACTCGTTGTCGTACCAGCCGAAGACCTTGGCGTGGGAAACGGGGATACGCAGGTCGGAGGGGGCGGACGAGCCGGCGTTGCCGAGGGCTTCCGGGGGGATATGGAGGAAGCCGAGGCGGGTGTGGGTCTCGTGGCCTTCGATCACGACGGAGGCTTTGAGTCCGATGAGGTCGGCGGAGACGCTTTGGCGGTCGGTGTAGACGAGCAGGTCTTTGTGGGCCTCGGCGGCGGCGCGACGGTAGATGTCGTTGATGACGGCGCGGGTGACGGTGGGTTCGCCGTCGGGGCCGACGGAGGAGTGGAAGGTGAGGTTGAGGTTGACGAGGGAGACGGTGGTCGTGGGGACGCGGACGGAGTCGGCGAGGAAGCCGATGTGACGGATGGCGGGGAGGACCTCTTCGAGGGCGCGAGCAGCTCCGGTGGCGGTGAGGATGATGTTGTTGAGGGCAGCGCGGTTCTTGCGCAGATCGGTCGCGCCGGCGCCTGGAACGGAGTCGAGGACTCCCTGGGAGTTGGTGGCTGCGTGGATGGTGGACATCGAGGCGGTGAGGATTCGGGAGGTGACCTCGGTGTCGAGCAGGGGTTTCATCATGTGGGCCAGCGCGGTGGTGGTACACGACGCGGCGGAGACGACTTTGTGCCTGGCGGGGTCGAAGTTGGTGTGGTTGATTCCGTACACGAGCACGCAGGCGTCATCGGGGAGCTTGCGCTTGTCCTTGCTCTTGAAGGGGGCGCTGTTGACCACGATCTTCGCGCCGGCGTCGAGGTGTCCCCTCAGGCTCCCCTTGGCGGACTCGGCGTTGGGATCGTTGAACGCACCCGTTGCGTCCACCACGATCGGAACACCCCACTTGCGCCACTCGATCAGGGAGGGATTGCGCTGGTCGCGCAGGACGCGGAGCGATCGACCGTGGATCTCGATCAACCCCTCGGCCGCGTCGATCACGCGGGCCGAGATCTTGCCGTCCACGCCGAGCAGGAATCGCTCCAGGGAGCCGTAGGTGGAGTCGTGCAGGAGGCTCTCGAGCAGGTCTTCGAGTCCGCCACCCACGGCGCGGCCGAAGTTGACGACGAATCCATCGAACCTCTTGGCGCGCAGCTCGTTCCACAGAAGAAGCTTGCCGATCCGGCCCGCTCCGTTGATGCCCAACAGCCTGTTGTTCGCGAGTTCGATTGCCATGGGATCCCTCTCTGTCAGGTGGCAGCCACGGTGGACATCGCAATAGGGGGGTGCCCCCGGTAGACGTTGCCGAGCAGGCCGTCGATTCCGATCGGGTCGCCGACGCGGAACTCCGCGCCTTGGATCGTGCACACCTTGTTCTGCTCGTCGACTCCCATTCCCTTGCAGTTGACCACGCAGGTCTTGCCGAGGCGGGCAGCGGTGACGGCCGCATGGGAGGTGGCGCCGCCGCGGGCGGTGAGCATGCCGTCGCACTCGAAGATCATCTCGATATCATCGGGAACGGTGTCGGGGCGCACGAGGATGCGGGGGATACCGGGGCGTTCGCGTGCGAGCTCCACCAGGTCGTGCATGTCGAAGGCGACGATGCCGTTCATGGCCCCTTCGCCGATGCCGATACCGCGGGCGACGCGCAGGGAATCGAGGCCTTCGCCGGAGAAGACGGGGCGGCGTGTGGGGCGGACGGTGGTGTGGGGGCGGGTCTGCAGGATGTACAGATCCTGCCTTCGGCTCGATTCGAAGGTGAACTCCATCTCCTGGTGGCCGAAGCCTCGCTCGATGACCAGCTCGCGGGAGCGGCGCAGCAGCTCGTCGTAGATCTCGGGGAAGTGCGTCTCGAGGGACAACGAGATGGCATGCTCCTGGTCGGGGTCGATCTGTCGCTTGGAGACGGGCCAGGGGTGGACCAGGCCGCCGACGACGTCTTCGCCCTGGCTGGTGGTGGTGAAGTCGCCCCACAGGCAGACGTCGGTGGCCTTGCCGGTGGGGTCCTGGGTGAAGAGCACTCCTGTGCCGGAGTCGTAGCCGATGTTGCCCAGGACCATGTGCTGGACGATGACGGCGGTGCCCCACTCCTCGGCGAGGCGCAGGCGGGAGCGGTAGACGTTGGAGCGCTCGTTGTCCCAGGAGTCGAGGACGGAGAGGACGGCTTGCAGGAGCTGGCGCATGGGGTCTTCCTCGACGTGGACGCCGCGGCTGGCGAGCAGATCGGCGTAGGCGAGGGCGATTTCGCGCATCTGGGCGGGGGTGAACTGCACCTTCTGGGTGACACGATAGCGCCGTTTGAAGTCGAGGATGAGGCGATCGAACTCGTCGCGCGAGATGCCGTGGGCCATGCCCCAGCTCTGCATGGAGCGCCGGTAGCAATCCCAGGAGGTCCAGCCGAAGTTGGGCTGCTTGCTGAGGCGCTCGACGACGGACAGGTTGATGCCGACGTTGAGGAAGGTGTTCATGGCGCCGTGCATTGAGATTGCGGCGCCGGAGCGGACGGACAGCAGCAGGGGACGTTCGGGGTCGCCGAGGCGTTTGCCCGTGGCGATTTCGAGCGCTTGCACGCGCTGGTCGATGAGCTTGAGGACCTCCTGGCGGAGCTGGGGATAGGAATCGAGCGCATCGCGAAGGCGGAACAGCTCGGTGGTGAGGATGAACCCCGGGGGGACGGGGAATCCGAAGGAGCGCATGCGCTTGAGGAAGTAGCCCTTGGCGCCGAGGAAGACCTGGTTGTCCAGGGCGGGAGTCGGCTCGTCCACGGGGCTCGACAGCGTGGAGGCGTCGAAGGCCATGGTCCGGGAGACCAACTGCGCGGGGAGCTGATCCTGGGTGGCGTGCAAGGCTTCGAGCACGGAGGCGACGTAGTTGTCGAGCGGCGCCACCAGGAACGAGGTGGACAGGAGCCGGCGGTAGAACTCCTCCGCCAGCTTGTGGGTCGCGCGCTCGCGATCGAGCGTCGCGGCCGCGGGCGGCTGCCGGTCGAGATGCTGTCCGATGACGACGCGCAGCACCGGGTCGTGCAGCCCGAGGAAGTAGCGGTGGATGATCTGCTGGACGTCGTCGGCGATGAACTGGAACAGGTTGATGAACTGAGGCAGGGAGAAGGAATCGGTCTTGAGGCTGTACTCGAGCATTTCGAGGTGGGAGTTGAACGACTCGCTGGCCATGCCGGCGAGGGCGAGGCCACGACGGAAGAGGCGCAGGACGCGTGCGACGCCGGACAGGGCGCGGAAGCAGACGAACCGCAGGCGGGTGCGTTCGGCCAGCCGGGCCATCAGGGCGGTGGCGAGGCTCTCGAGGCGGTAGGTGAGGCCGAGGGCCGCGAACTTGGGCTCGAAGTAGATGCCGTACATCGAGGGGATGCCGGCGGCGATGTGGCGCTTTCGGTAGATCTCCTCGCGCGCCTCGGTTTGCTTCGGGTTACGAATCACATCGCGGAGCCGCTCCATCAGGTCGAGGACGAACTCC
>JAKLDZ010000166.1 GCA_022703255.1 Myxococcota bacterium
CTCGGGGCCCCGCGCCACGACCTTCTTGAGAATCTCCTTGCTCGTCTCACCCGTGTACGGCGGTTGGCCGGATAACAGTTCGTACAACGCCGACCCCAGCGAATACACATCGCTGCGCGTGTCTACGTCCAGGCTGGCCAGTCCGGCCTGTTCCGGACTCATGTAAGCCGGCGTCCCGACCAACTGGTGGAGCCGGGTGAACATCGTCTGGTCGGTCAAGCGCGACCCCGTGGCTTTGGCCACCCCGAAGTCGATCACCTTGGGCACCGGCCGGCCGTCCTGCTCGGTGACGAGGACGTTGGAGGGCTTGAGATCGCGGTGTACGATCCCTGCGCTGTGCGCGGCTCCCAGCGCATGACAGACCTGTCCCAGGATCTCGCGCACCTCGGCTGGCGGCAACGCACCCCGGCGGTGCATCAGCGCGTCGAGAGTCTCTCCTTCGAGCAGCTCCATGACGAGGTAGGGCAGGCCTTCGGAGGACTGGTCGACGTCGCTGACCTGGACGACGTGGGGGTTGCGGATGCTGGCGGAGACGCGGGCTTCCTGGAGGAATCTGGCGACGAGGCCGGGGCGTCGAGCCAGATCGGGGTCGAGGAACTTGAGGGCGACGGCGCTGCCGAGATACTCGTGGCGGGCCTCGTAGACGCTCCCCATTCCGCCTTCGCCGATGAGGCGAACGAGGCGGTACTTGCCGTTGATGATCTCGCCGACCTGGGGCCGCATTGGGCGCAGACTACCAGGGGACTCGGGAGGGTGCGAGAGACAAGAGGGCGGGGGGAGTGGAGAGTGCGGAGGGGGCGAAGCGTTGCGGGAGCGACGATGCGGGAGGCAGCGAATGGGCGCCCCTTCCCGGCTGGGAAGGTGATAGAAGGCGCCGTGGCTGAACCCTTGCTCGTGCGTCCCGGGTGCCGTTACCAGTGTCATGGAGACGGGACCTGTTGCACCAACATCCACGTCATCGGACCGATCTCTCGCAACGACGCCGGCCGGGTGCGGATCGCGGGGACGATCGTGTTTCCCTCGCGGCGCGAGCCCGTGGTGAAGCACGACGCCGGGATCGAGGGGCAGGTGGTGATCCAGCACAACGGCGCGTGCGTGTTCCTCGGAGACAACGCGCGTTGCAGGATCCACGAGGCGATGGGGCCGGAGTACAAGCCGACGGCGTGTCGCAGGTTCCCGGTGGGGGCGACCCACACGCCCGCGGGGGTGCGCGTGACCCTCTCGCACCGATGCGCCTGCGTCTCCATCGGACACAGCGAGCCGCTCGAGGAGGAGCACGCGCGCCGCATCCTGGTGTCGCCCTGGACCGGACGGCTGCTGCGCGACTTCGAGGTGACGCAACGGGTGCGCTGGTACGGGCGCACCAGCATCCCGTTCGAGGACTACGTGACGTGGGAGCGGAGCATGATCGCCTCGCTCGATCGTGACGACGGTCCGTCGCTCGAGACGGTGCTCGGGATCGCCGCCGACTCGCTGCCCCAGATGCGTCGCACCGGCTGGGCCGGGGTGGCGGACAAGATGGCGAAGTGGACGGAGGACGAGCCGTTCGGCGACGGTTTCTCGTGCATCCTGCGATGGGCGGAGGGGGTGGTGCGCCACGGCCCGGAGTGGATGGGACCCCACCCGAATCGTCCGTGGGGGTGGACGTTCGAGCGGGCGGCGGCGCGATCGCCGCAGCAGAACCCGGAGCGACGGATCTACGGATCGTGGCTCGCGGACGAGCTGTGGGCGATGCAGTGGGCGTCGCGCGGCACGCTGTATCGGGCGATGGCAGACATGGCGGCGCGGTATCGGATCGCGTTGGGGATCGCGGCGGTGATGCGCAGGCAGGGGCTGCGCACGGACGTGGCGGCGGCGGAGGCGGTGATGATCGCGGACACGCTGGGGGCGTGGGACACCTGGAACGAGGTCCGGCGCTACTTCGAGGAGGCCCCCGGGGGGACCTTCTGAAACGAGCAGGCGGGGCCGCCGTCGCTTGACGAACCCCGCCCGGGTCTGCGAAAGCTCGTTCGTGTTGCGTCGATTCATCTTCGGGGCGGCGGTGCTCGCGGGCACCGCTCAGATCGCGGTTCTGACGGCTGGCTGTGGCGGCGACGACGGCAAGCGTCCGCGTGGTGCGCAGGACGGCCCGTCCAGCGAGCGTGAGCAGGAGGCCCGGCAGGACCTCGCAAAGGCCCAGAAGGCGGGGACCGAGGAAGCGTTCCTGCTGGTGATCAAGCGCCACGAGGGGACACGAGCGTCGGAGGCGGCGCGCGTGGAGATCGCGCGGCTGCGCGCGGAAGGTGCGCGGGCGGAGCTCGGCAAGGGCAACCGCAAGAAGGCGCGGGAGCTCGCGGTCGAGGCGATGCGGACCGGGGATCCGGAGGTCGCCGACCAGGCGCGCACGACCCTCGAGCAGATCGATCAGAGCGATGCGCGTCACGCCGCGAAGGCGGTCAAGGAGATCCTCGGCAGCGCGCAAGGGCCGGAGGAGTGCGGCAAGGCGCTCGCGGCCGTGTCCGAGACCCTGGGGGAGAAACCGTCGGCGCTGCTCGTGCGCAACGTCCGCAAGGAGACCCTGCAGCCCCTGTCGGGTTGCCTGCAGGGCCTGCTCGACGGTGCGAAGGATCAGGCGTCGTTTGCGGCGGCGCGCAAGGTGGTGGCCTCGCCCGACGCGAAGAACGCGGTTGGCGCCGACACCTGGCACGGGATCTCGACGTCGTTCAACGACAAGACCGTGGCCGCGATGGTGGCCGCGACGAAGGGCGACATCCAGGCCGGGAAGTGGGAGAGCGCGTTCGCGACGATCAAGAAGTGGGGCGAGAGCGGCGCGGCGGATCAGGCGCAGGTGGAGGCGGCGAGCCAGGGGGCGCGGGACCTGATCACCAAGGACCTGATCGCGCACGGCAACGCGGGGATTGGGAACGCGAAGGCGCAGGCTGCGCTCGCCGAGGTGGAGCGGGGGCTCAAGCTGTTCGAGGGGCTCAACGTGGCCCCCGAGCTCAAGGCGATGCACTCGTGGCTGCAGGGGTGGCTCGAGTGCAAGCGTCTCGGGTGCACGATGACGGGCAAGCCCCAGCCGGTGTTCACGCTCGGGGCCACCCCGGTCCTGCCGTTGACCACGGCGCAGGAGGGCGCGGCCGCCGAGATGCTGCCGAATGCGACGCGCACCTGGACTCTGGCGACGGGCAAGGGGCGGGCGCTGATCGCGCGCGAGGACCCGGCAGACCGGCTCTCGTGGGCGGGGCGCTTCTCGGTCGCGCGCGGCTGGGTGGATGCCGCGTCGCTGCAGAAGGAAGACACGACCTACTGGGTGCCGATGGGCAAGGCGCTCGAGAACGTGCGGGTGTGGCTGCCGAGCGGGCACGACGACAAGCTGTACCTGCTCGGGGTAGTGCAGAGCGTTGCGGACAAGGACGTGACGGTGAAGAAGCTGGCGGACAACCAGCCGGTGACGGTGAAGCGCGACGTTCTGCGTTCGGGCAACCTCGCCAAGGGGCTGAAGGTCCTGGCGTTCTGCACCGATCAGCTGAACCCGACGGAAGCGCGGTTCGAGGAGATCGTGGTGCTGAGCGGAGTCGCGACGGCGAAGGTCACCTGTGTCGGGCAGGACGGTGCGGACGGCAAGACCCTCAACGAGGTGTTGGGGTCGCTGCGCAGCAAGCCGGAGTGGCTCCCCCCCCGCAAGCCCTGATCAGACCCCGAGCACGCGCAGGTAGGTGGTGCGGACCGCGTCTGTGACGGCGCGGTAGCGCTCCATGAGCTGCGCTGCGGCGGTGCGCGACGTCTCGTCGTGGAAACCCATGCGCCGCGCGAGGGGAACCAGGCCGGGAGCGCCCTCCTCGAGCAGGTTCATGGAGGTGGCATGCACCACGTGGAGGCGCTGCTCGAGGCGACGCAGGAACAGGTAGCCTTCCCGCAGCACGGCGGCATCCGAGCCGGCCATGCAGCCGAATCGATCCAACGCGTCGATCGCCTCCAGGGTCCCGCGTTCGCGCAGGCGGGGATCGGCGCCGTGCCTCATCTGCGCGAGCTGCACCGCGAACTCGACGTCGAGCAGCCCCCCCTTGCCGACCTTGATGTCGTGGCGCCCGCGCCTCTCGCGACCGACCTCGCGCTCGAGCCGGCAGCGGAGCCGGTGCAGGCCCTCGGGGTCGGGCGGGCCCAGCTCGAAGGCTGCGCGAGCGGCGAGCCCCGCGACCTCGCGTCCAAGCTCGGGATCCCCGGCGCACACGCGGGCGCGGATCAGGGACTGCCGTTCCCAGGGCGCGGCGACCGGACCGCTCGCGACGCTTCCCAGCCCGTGGTAGCGCGCGAAGGATGCCAGGGAGCTGACGAGCACGCCCTGCGCCCCGGAGGGGCGGAGGCGGACGTCCAGCTCGTAGCCCGAACCGTCGGCGTGCGGGATCGAAAGCAGCCGCAGGGTCTTCTGCGCGATGCGAGCATGGTGCTCGAGGGAGTCGCCGGGGCGACCGTCGCGATCGGAGTCGAAGACGAAGAAGACGTCGAGATCGGAGCCGTACCCGAGCTCGCAGCCGCCGAGCTTGCCCACGGCGACGACGCAGAATCCGGGGCAGGCGCCGTTGGAGCCGACGGCGAGGGCGAGAGCGCGCTCGAGGGAGGCGTCGGCGAGCTCCGTGAGCACCCGCTGGACCTGGCGGAGCTCGACCTCTTCGCCCATGTCGGCCAGCGCGACCTCCATGGTGACGCGGAGCCTGGCCCTTCGCAGGGCCCCGACAATCGCTTCGTGATCCGAAGCATCCTCTCCCTGCAGCGCTTCGAGCTCACGCGCCAGCTCCGCACGGGCCCGCTCGGGCGTCGGCATCCCGGGGGAAAACGGGACCTGATCGGCCAGCTCGGGACGTCGGGAGACCAGCTCCGCCACGAAGGCCGATGCGCCGAGCACGCCGATGAAGCGCCGCGCAGCCCTGGGATTCGACGACAGCAGCGACACGTGGATGGCAGGGGATCGGACGCGCGACAGGAAGCTGCGCAGGTGACGCGCGGCCTGCTCCGGATCGGCCGCGTCGGCGATGGCGTCGAGCACGCAGTCGCTCGAGCCGGGGTGCCGCTCCCGCGTCATGCTCCCCAGCAGATCGTCGGGACGTTGCGCCAGGGCGATCAGATCGCGAGCGAGCTCGCGGCTTCCGGACTCGCCGAACGCGCTGCCCATCGCCTCCTGCACGCGCTCCCACGCGCCCTGCTCGAGTGCCTGCAGCAGGGCATCCCACCGGCTCGCGCCGATCGCTTCGGGCGCCAACGCGCCGAGCAGCGAGTGCACGCGGTCCCGCGCGCGCCCCAACGACTCGTCGAGCCCCTGCGCGCTCCCGAACCCCAGGCCCCGCGCCAGCACCTCGCGCTCCTCCCCAGCCTGCGGCAACAGGTGCGTCTGCAGCCCCGTCGCGTGCTGCACGGCGTGCTCGACCTTGCGCAGCAAGTGCCACGCATCCGTCAGATCCTCCACCTCCCGTCCCGTCACCAGCCCCCGCGACCAGAGCCTGCGCAGACCGTCCAGCGTGGCGCTCGAGCGAATCCCCGGCTCCACTCCTCCCCACACGAGCTGCAGCGACTGCACCACCAGCTCCAGCTCCCGAATCCCTCCACGGCCCAGCTTCACGTCGCGCTGCGGATCCGCAGAGGCCTCGACCCGCGCACGCTCGGCGAGCCTCGCCAGCTCGCCTACGAGCGACGGATCGACGTGACGTCGGAACACGAACGGCGACAGCTCGTGCAGCAGCCAGCGGCCCAGCTCCGCATCGCCGGCCACGGGCCGCGCGCGCATCAGCGCCGCGCGCTCCCACACCCGCCCCCAGGTCTCGTAGTACCGGAGCATCGCCGGCATCGAGTTGACCATCGGCCCGTTGCGCCCCTCCGGGCGCAGCCGAAGATCCACCCTCCACACCGCCCCGTCCTCCGTCACCTCGTCGAGAATCGACGTCAGCCGCCTGCACACCCGCGACCAGTAGTCGTGCGTGGAAATCGTCGCCCCGGGGCGCGAGCGATCCGATGACCCGCCGTCGTCGGAGTCGTACACGAACACCAGGTCGACGTCCGAGCCGACGTTGAGCTCTCGCCCCGCGAGCTTGCCCATCCCGAGCACCACAAGGCAGGACGGGTCGCCGTCGGACAGCACAGCCGGCGCAAAGCGATCCGAGGTTTCCCGCACCGCGAGGTCGAGCGCGGCGCCGATCAGCGCCTCGGCCAGATCGCTGATCTCGGCCGTCGTCACCTCCAGCTCCGCCCCTCCCAGCTCGAGCGGAAGCAGCTCGCGCAGCGCGATCCGCAGCTTCTGCTCGCGGGAAAACAGCCGCATCCGACGGCGAATCTCCTCGCCGTCTCCGTGCGCCACGTCGCCCAACCCCTTGCGGTACCTCGCCACGTCGCGGTCCGCGGCGAAGTCGTCGTCGAGCATCGCGATGACCCGCTCGGGATGGGTGTCCACGAGGCGGCCGGTGGCGGGAAAGGCGGTGACTGCGAGCACGGCAGCGCTGAAGGCGCGGGGAGACCGGGGGGCAAGCGCAGCGCAGCGCTCGCGGGCCTGCGCGCACCCCGTGGCGCAGATGCCCTCGGCCAGCGCGAGGAGCGACAGCGGGTCGAGAACGTTGGGACCGGGGAGGCTGGGCACGGGGGAGCGTCCGGTGTGGGGCCAGGGTCGAGGTCGAAGCCGGGTGGCGGACGGGACGGCATCGACTAGGGTTGCGCCATGCGTTTGTTCTGCATATCGGACATCCACGGCCACGCAAAGGCGCTCGATCGCGTGTTGGCGGTCGGCAGGGCCCGCGGCTGCACCAAGGTGCTCGTGGCCGGCGACCTGTGCTTCCCCGGGCCGGAACCTCTGCTCACCTGGAAGCTCATCACGGCCTCCCATGCCCACTGCGTGCAGGGCCTCGCCGACCGTGCGGTCGCGGTCCTCGACGCCGACCGCCTGCAGGCGAGCACCGATCACGAGCGGGAGCGGATCGACGCGCTGCGCCGGTGCCGAAGCGAGCTGGGGCAGGTGATCCTGGCGCGGCTGGAGCGTCTGCCGAAGACCTTCCGGATGGCGACCGAGGACGGAGGCGAGCTGCTGCTGGTGCATGGGGCGCCGGAGGATCCGACGGTGTCGATGACGTTGGACATGCCGGACGCGGAGCTGGCGGAGCTGTTGGGCGACGAGCCGGCGGAGGTGGTCGTGTGCGGGGGGAGCCACGGACCGTTCGACCGGACGGTGGGGACGACCCGGATCGTGAACGTCGGTTCCGTGGGCGAAGGGCCGGAGGGCTTTGCGCACGCGACGGTGATCGTGACTTCGCCGGCGGGCATCGAAGTGGAGCAACTGCTGATCCCGCTCGGAATGGCGGTTCAGGAGCCGGAAGCGGGCTGAGCGACACCGGGGAGCGGGCCAAGGCGCCGACCGCTCGGGGTGTCGGATGATGCGAACCCGAGGATGGCGTTCTTGCACCGACGAATCCCAAGAAGGTAGACTTTCGGCCCACGGGCCGGTCATGGCGTCGGCACCGGCAAGCGCCGTCCGAATCCTGGGCGGCTGCGAGCAGAGTCCAGAAGGTAAGAACCCCGATGAAGATCACGTGCCAGTCCTGCGGAGCCAAGTACACCATCGCCGATGACAAGGTCCGCGGAAGGACCGTCAAGATCCGATGCAAGAAGTGCAGCGCGGCGATCGTGATCAGCGCGACCGAGGAGCCGCCGCCGGAAGACGACGGCGAGACGAGGATCTACGCGACGGCACCCGGTGAGGTGGCGGGGCAGATGCCCGGCATGACCGCCGCTCCGGCATCCGACGCCGCGGAGTGGTCGCTGAACGTGGCGGAGGGGGATCAGCGGACGGTGACCTCCGACGAGATCGTGCAGCTGTACCGCGGCGGCGTGGTCAACAACGACACGTACGCGTGGAAGGACGGGATGGCGGACTGGGCGCCGCTGTCGGAGCTGCCCGAGCTGATGGACAAGATCCGCGGCGGCGCTCCGGTGCCGGCCGCCGGTGTCCAGGCGCCCGCGCAGCCCGATGCCGCGATGAGCGCGGCGACCGCGGCGCCGAAGGCTGCCGCGCGACGGGCCGACGCGCGGCCCAAGGGGCAGGATCTGTTCGGCGGCGGCGAAGAGCCCGCCCCGGCCGCAGCCGCGACGAGAGGATCGCCCTCGCAGGTGCCGCTCGCCAAACCCACCGGGCTGTTCACGGCCGAGCGCAACGAGAACTCGGTGTTGTTCTCGCTCGACGCGCTGCGCGCACCCAAGCCTGCAGCGCAGGCCGCGGCGGCGCCACGGGCAGCCACCGCCACGCCGGGCCCCGCCTACGGCGAGCCTCCTTCGGGCATCGTCGACATCAAGAAGCTCGCCTCCATCGCGCCGCCGGCGATGGACAACACCAACTTCGACGACATCGCCAACCTGGGCGGTGGGTCGATGATGACGGCGCTCGCGGCGCCCGATCTCACGGCGGCCGCGCCGCCCGAGCCTCCGCCGCAGCCCGCGATGGCCCTGGATCCCTACGGCCAGCAGATGCCCCGTGCCGGCGGCGGCAACAAGCTCGTCATCATCCTGCTCGCTGCTGCCCTCGCGGTCGTCGTCATCGGCTTCGGCGGCTACCTGATGTTCGCCAGGAGCAGCGGCGACGAGTCGAAGACCGAAGGATCGACCTCGGCCTCGGCGACGGCGTCTGCGGCGGGAACCGCGACCGAAGCGCCCAAGACGGCGGAGACGGCGACGGCATCGGCAACGGCGGTGGCTTCTGCGCCGACCGACACCCCGCCCGCCGCGGACACCGCCAAGGAGAAGGCCAGGGTGCCGGGGCCGCTCGATACGTCGAAACCCGTGGGAGGGCCCCTGCCGAAGGCCACGGAGACCGCCAAGGCTGCGGAGACTGCGAAGGCTGCCGAGACCGCCAAGGCCGCCGAGCCTCCCGCGGGAAGCGACAAGCCTTTCGATCGCGGCGCCGCGGTCGCCGCGCTGAACGCGGCTGCCGGTGCGGCCTCGGGCTGCAAGAAGGCCGACGGTCCCACGGGCACCGGGCGTGTGTCGGTGACCTTCGCACCCACGGGACGCGCAACCTCGGCCAACGTCCAGGGCCCTCCGTTCGCCGGTACCTCCGTCGGCGGCTGCGTTGCCGCCCGCTTCCGCAGCGCTACCGTTCCCCCCTTCTCCGGCGGCCCCGTCACCGTGAACAAGTCGTTCACGATCAACTGACCGCTCCCCCGACAGCACGCTCCGTTGCGCCGCGATCCCTGCGAAGGTCAATGCAGGCCGCTGCGCGTCCGCACCCCCCGGGCGCCGTCTACTCGGGCTTGCGCACCAGCAGCTCGAGCTTCGTGGGTCCGTGGAAGAACCACGAGGTGTACGTGCTGTCGGTCTGGTAGCGCGTGGTGCGATAGCGCTCGAGGAACTCGTTCTGCAGCCTCGCAGCCGCGGACTGCGTGGACCACGTCCTGTACACGCGGTTCCACAGCCCGTCGTTCGGGTGCAGCACCACCACGTCGGGCGGATCCCTCAGGATCACGCCGAGGTCGTGTTGCAGCACGCGCTCGGGGAACTGATCCACGAACACGATGGCGCCGCGAAGGGGAGGGCGAGGACGTCCGATCAGGGCCTCGGTGGCGGGGTCCTCGGGGAGCATCAGGACGGTGCCCTTCGGTCCGGCGAGCTCGCGTGCGCGTTGTGCCGCGCGGAGCACCTCGAGACCGTTGTCGCTGACGCGCAGCCCGTACCAGAACGACGGATCCGACACCGGGTGGCGCGCATCGAGGAAGCGCTGGAACTTGTCGGTGAACATCCCGAGCATTCCGACCGCGAACAGCAGCGCCTTCAGGTTGCGGCAGTCCCCGCGATCGAGCAGCAGCACCAGCGCCAGGAAGGCCATCGGGATGAGCGCGTTGTTGTCGTAGAACGGCCGGTGTGTCGGGTGCGACAGGTTGTGCATCAACGACACGAAGCCGGCAGCGATGGCAACGGCTGCGAAGGCGGAGCGACGGTCGCGTCCATCGGAGCTCGCCGCCGCGTTGGCGACGAGCAGCACGGCGAGGAAGAGCAGGCCGAGGACGGGGGGCACGGCCGCGACGCCTGCCACGACGCGCAGGATGTTGGGGATTTCGCGGGCTCCCACGGCGAGCAGCAGGGCCGCCGTCCCCGCGATGGCGACGATGACACCGCCGGCGCCGAGGACGTGCCGCAGCCCTGGGCGCCCGAGGTCGTCGGGATCGCTCGCGGGCGTGTCGAGATCCACGAGCAGGGCATCGGCGCGACCCACGAGGCGCGCGAGCATCCAGGCGACGATGACGGCCATGACGAGGGACAGGTGCACCGGCGTCTGGAAGATGGTGTACGAGAGCAGGTTGAGGATCATCCGCGGTGAGCCGCCTTTGAGGGCGGGTCCGTCGACGAACACCACGCGTACGAACTCGCCGATGGCGCCGCCGACCGCGAGCACGACAAGCGCGGTGGCGGCGAGCCCGACCGCGATTCCCGTGAAGGAAGCGGCCCACGAGGCGAGCATCGATCGCACGCCGTCCTTGCGGGAGCGTCGCCACGCGACCGCGGTCTGCAGGCCCAGGGCGAGGCACAGGCCTGCGACGGCGCCCATGCCGGTGCTCGACTTGAAGGCGATGGTGAAGGCTGCGACGGCGCCTGCTGCGCGGAGAAGCCACAGGCGCTTGCGGTCCGAGGGCGCGACCAGGGCGTGGGCGAGGAGGGCGACCGAGGCCCACGCCACGACCTGCGCGGTCTGATCGTAGGCGATCTCCTTCGGCGTCAGGATCAGCGCCGGAGCCGTCAGCGCCGCTGCGATCACCGCGTTGCGGCCGTGCGTGAAGGCCCGCACCATCGCATAGCCCAGCGCGATCATCCCGAGGTTCGCCACCGCGCAGACCCATAGCTCGTCGAGCAGCAGGAACCGCCCCGACAGCTTCTGGATCCACGCCAGCAGCAGGAAGCTCCCAGGCGAGATCGGCAGCGTCATGTCCTGGTACAGCCGCTCGCCCGCAAGCATCCGATGCGCGATCGGCGAGACCCAACCGGTGAACTCGACGTCGCTCCACAGGCAGTTGGTCAGCCGGGGCACGTAGAGGCAGGCCAGGCCGAAGAAGCTGGTCAGCAGCAGCGCTAGGGTGATGCGAGAGGCGCGCACGAGGGCCCTTGATCAACCAGGGTTTGCGGAAAAGGGCAAGGGGCGGGCTGCGGTGGGGGCGAGCGAGACGAGCCCGGGGAGCGCGACGCCCTGGGGCATCCCCCGGGGCGGGCCTTCGCTGTTCCAGGATCCTGCCCGGTGTTCTAGGCTCGCCGCGTGCCTCACCGCTCCGAGTACGTGATCATCTGCGGCGCCAACCTGTTGGCGAGCCACACCGCCGACTACCTGATCCGACTCGGCTGCAAGGTCACGCTCGTCGTGCCCGCGGGGCGAATGACGACGCTGCGGTTCGCGCGCACCCTCGCGCTCGAGCGGATCGTGGAGGGGGACTGCCGGGAGCTCGACGTGCTCCGCGACGCGGGGCTGCTTCAGGCGACCGCGGTGCTGCTGCTGCACGATTCGGATCTGCTGAACATCGAGGCGGCGCTCAAGATTCGGGAGCAGCGCAAGCGGGTGCGGATCGTCTCGCGGATCTTCCAGCGGCATCTGGCACGCAGCATCGACGAGGCGATCGGGCATCACTACTCGCTGTCGGACTCGGTGCTGGCGGCGCCGGCGTTTGCTCTGGCTGCGACGCTTTCGAGCTACGCGGGCTACTTCTACCTGGAGGATCCGGCGCAGCCGACGGAGCCGTTGCAGCTTT
>JAKLDZ010000167.1 GCA_022703255.1 Myxococcota bacterium
CGTGGGTGGAACCGGCGGGTCGGGAGGCTCGGGTGGAGCTGCGGGCTCGGGAGGGGCTGCAGGCTCGGGTGGTACGATCAACTACGGGCCCGACCCGGAGCTGGTGACGGCAGGAGCGAACAACAAGTATCTGCTTCGCGGGGTGGTCGTCACGCCGGAGACGGCGACCGCGGGTGAGGTACTGGTGGAGAGCAACGTGATCACGTGCGTGGCCGCGAGCTGCGCGAGCGAGGCCGGGGCAGCCGGAGCGACGGTGATCGACACGCACGGGATGATCTTCCCGGGCATGATCGACACGCACAACCACATCCTCTACGACGTGTTCGACGAGTCGGACTGGACGCCTGCGAAGCTGTATTCGAACCACAACCAATGGACGCAGGAGGCTGCCTACGGCGCGATGCAGGACTGCTACGACTACCTGCTCGACGCCACGAGCGCGGGGGGCATGAACCTCGACTGCGAGGTGCTCAAGTACGGTGAGCTCAAGGGGATGATCTCGGGGACGACGTCGGTCCTGGGGGAGCCGAAGGGCAGCGCGCAGACGTGCTACGCGTCGCTGGCGCGCTCCATCGACGGGCAGTTCAACGATCTTCCGCCGACCTCGAGGCCGTCGCCTTGCACCGATCCGGTGAGCTCCGATCACATCCAGGTGGCGGCGCTCGGCGTGGACACGGTGGACGAGGTCGGGGCGAAGGCGAACTTCGCGAGCTGCAAGACCTGGTCGTACGTGGTGCACGTGTCCGAGGGCGTGCCGGGGGACACCACGGCCGCGAAGGAGTGGACCAGCACCCTCACCAAGGGGCTCGACGTCCAGCAGCTCAGCATCATCCATGGAACGTCGCTCGGCGCGGCCGAGTTCCAGCACATGGCCGACAAGGGGATGAAGCTGATCTGGTCGCCGAAGTCGAACATGTTCCTGTACGGCAAGACCACGCGGATCGATCTGGCGCGGGCGGTGACGCCGCACCTGACGATCGCGCTGGGGCCGGACTGGTCGATGGGGGGGAGCGTAAACCTGCTCGACGAGCTGAACTACGCGTGGGCGTTGTCGCAGCAGCAGTGGCCGGGGGTGCTGACGGCGAAGGATCTGGTGAAGATGGTGACGAGCGAGGCTGCGCGAGCGATCGAGGTGCAGGGGCAGCTCGGCACGATCGAGGTGGGCAAGCTCGCGGACCTGCTGGTGCTCAGCGGCGACACCGCGGATCCCTGGACCTCGATGGTGCAGGCGCGTCCGGGCCACGTGCGGCTCGTGATGGTCAACGGCGCGGTGCTCTACGGCGATGCGTCGTTGTCGGCCTCGGCGACGCTGCCGGAGTGCGAGACGGTGGACGTGTGCGGGCGGAGCCGCTTTCTGTGCGTGAAGGAGCAGAGCACGACGGCGAAGCTCTACCAGACCTACGCGGACATCGAGGGAGCGATCTCGAGCGCGCTGCAGGCGTACGACGCGGCGAACGGCACGCACTTCGCGCCGATCGCGCCGCTGGCGAAGTGCCCGTGAGAGGACGATTGGGCTGAGCGCGGGTCATGCTTTGGACACCGACATCGCTGCCGATCGGAAGGCGCCTGTGGATGGTGCTGCTGACGGGCTTGCCCTTTGCCATCTTCAAGTTCGGTGGCGGGTTGGCGGCCATGGAGGACGTTCACCCTGTGCTGGGTGCGACGTTCGCGGTGTGGGGGGTGCTCGACGCGGTGTTGAACCTGGCCGTGCTGGTGGCGCCCGAGAGGCTGAGCTTCTGCGTGCTTTCGAACCTCGGGCGGATGCTCGACCGTCGATGGCCGCGGCCGGGGCTGGAGGAGCTGCTGCTGGCGGTCGACACGCTTGCGACCTTCCTGATCGTGTCGACGATGATCTGGTTCGGCCGATCGTCGAGCTTGCCGGAGCCGTTGCCTGCGCTCTGGACCCTGTGCGTGATCGCGAACATTCTGGGCGTCGGGATCGAGAGGGTCTGGCAGGCGCGGCTGCACCGTCGCGCGGGGAGTCCTGCGGGAGTTCGGGACCACGGCTAGGAGCGAGAGCGAGCGATGAACGGGAGCAGCGGGACGAAGCTCACGGTGGTTGCAGCGGCGGCAGGGGTGGCGCTGGTGGCCGCGGGCGCGATCGGTGTGACAGCGCTGAGCGCGCGCGATGGGCGTGTGCCGAGCGCAGTGTCGGCGACGACATCGACCGTCTCGAGCGTGGCAAGCAGCGGGGCACCGGTATCCGAGAGCCCATCGGCGTCGGCAGCGGGGGCGTCATCGGCTCCTGCCGGCGCATCGGCAGCGGCATCGGAATCCGCGGAGCCGGCGGCGTCCTCGTCGGCGCGCGCGTCGCAGACGGATGCGGGCGCGTCGCCTGCAGGCGTGCGTCTCGGTGCGTTGAGCGTGACGGGTTCGATGACTGCGGACGCGGTGGGCAAGGTGGTGCGGGGGAACCTGGGCAAGATCGGCACGTGCAGGGACGCGGCGGTGGAGCGGGGCGTGAAGGGAGGCGGCAGGCTCTCGGTGCGATTCGTGATCGACCGCGAGGGCACGGTGACGACGGCCTCGAACGGAGGAACGGACCTGAAGGACGAGGCCCTGATCGGGTGCGTGGTGCGAGCGTTCTCGTCGATGAAGTTTCCGGCGCCTGGGAGCGGAATCGCGATGGTGGTGTGCCCTGTGGTGATTGCGGGGCAGTAGCTACCTGCCCCCGCGCCGATTCTGCTAAGGTGACCGGCTCGTAGGACGTCGTACACCGTTTCACCCCCCTGCCCTTCACGAGCCGTGGCCGAGCAACTCCCGCTTCCCCTCCCCGACCTTTCGTCGCTTCCCTCACGCGTCGGGATCCCCCGCGCGCAGCGTGTCTACGTCAACCGCAACCTGAAGATGACCGGCATCGACTGGGTGGGGTTCGACATGGACTACACCCTGGCGATCTACGATCAGGACGAGATGGATCGTCTGTCGATCGAGGCGACGGCGGCGAAGCTTGTGGGGTGGGGGTGGCCCGAGGCGGTGACCTCGCTGCGCTACGACACGCGGTTTCCGATCCGGGGGTTGCTGATCGATCGACGGCTCGGGCACGTGCTGAAGATGGATCGGTACAAGGTGGTGCAGAAGGGGTACCACGGGTTTCGTCCGATCCCGCGCGAGGAGATCCGTTCGCTGTACCAGTCGCGCAAGCTGCGTCCGACCACGCCGCGGTATCACTGGATCGACACGCTGTACGCATTGAGCGAGGTAGCGCTGTACGCGGGGATCGTGGACGGTCTGGAGGCGCGCGGGGTGACGGTGGACTACGCGAAGCTGTTCACGGACATCCGCGAGTGCATCGACGAAGCGCATCGTGACGGGACGATCGTGGATCGGGTGCTGGAGGATCCCGGGCGGTACGTGCATCGGGATCCGATGCTGGCGCAGACGCTGCACAAGTTCCGGTCGGCGGGGAAGCGGCTGTTCCTGCTGACGAACTCGCGCTGGCCGTTCACGCAGGCGATGATGGATTACCTGTTGGGCGGGGCGATGCCCGAGTACCCGAGCTGGAGGCACTACTTCGACGTCGTGATCTGCGCGGCGTGCAAGCCGGCCTTCTTCGAGGAGAAGAGGGTGTTGATGGAGCGCGAGATCGATCCGGCCCGTCCGGGCAACGGCACGCTCCGCCCCGCGTCGCACCTCGAACGCGGCCGGGTCTACGAGGGGGGCAACCTCCTGGACTTCGAGCGCTTGCTGAAGGTGACGGGCGATCGCGTGCTGTACGTGGGGGATCACATCTACGGCGACATCCTTCGCTCGAAGAAGGACTCGGCGTGGCGCACGGCCATGATCGTCCAGGAGATGGAGGCGGAGGTCGCGGCGCACGAGGCGTGTGCGGAGGATCTGCACCGGCTCGCGGACGTCGGCGCGAGGCGGGACCAGCTCGAGGACGAGCTGAGGGCCAACCAGGTGTTGTTCAAGGAGCTGTCGCGGCAGATCGACGCGGCCGCGGAGGGCGGGAATGCCGCCCAGGCGGCGCAGTTGGAGACGGTGCGTGGACGGGTGAAGCGAGCGGTCGAGCGCGTGCGCGGCGCCATGCGCGGCGTGGAGGCAGAGACCCTGGCCCTGGAGACCGTCGTCTCCCGCCGCTTCCACCCCTTCTGGGGCTCACTTATGAAAGAAGGCACCGAGATGTCCAGCTTCGGCGACCAGGTCGAGGCCTATGCGTGTGTCTACACCTCGCGCGTCTCGAACCTCCTGCACTACTCCCCGCTGCAGTACTTCCGCAGCCCGCGCGACCTGATGCCCCACGAGATGTGACCTTCCGGGCTCCTCGTTCGCACGAACAGTTCGCCGGATGATCGAAGCCTCGAGCCCCCATCGGGATTCCTCACAACGAAGGTGCGTGCGCGGGAGGACCGGGATACACTCCCCGCAATGGCGCTCGAGCGTGGGACCATCCTGCACGACGCCTATGAGCTCACCGAAGCGATCGGCCGAGGTGGCATGGGCGGCGTCTATGCGGCGAGGAGACTCTCCGATGGGCTCCGTGTCGCCATCAAGCTGCTCACCCCGGAGCGAGCCTACCTGCGCGAAGCCACTGAGCGCCTGCGACGCGAAGCGATCGCGGTTCGCCGCATCAGCGGCGCTCGCGTGGTCCACGCCCTCGACGTCTTCGAAGACCCCAGGTTCGGCATCGGCGTCGTCTTCGAATACCTCGAAGGAGAAACCCTCGAGGACCGCCTGCGTCGCGAGGGCCGCCTCGCCCTGCCCGACGCCGCTCCCATCGTCGAGCAGATCCTCGAGGGGCTCGCCGCCGCGCACGAGCAGGACATCATCCACCGCGACCTCAAGCCGTCGAACATCTTCCTCGCCGCCTCCGCTTCCGGCGTCGACGTCAAGCTCCTCGACTTCGGCGTGTCGAGGCTTCCACGCGAGCAGGGGTTCGAATCCCTCACGCAGCGTCATCAGAACCTCGGCACTTTCTCGTACATGGCTCCCGAGCAGATCGGCATGGCCTCCACCGTCGATTCCCGGGCCGACCTGTACTCCTGCGGCGCCGTCGTCTTCCGACTCCTGTCGGGCGAGCTCCCCCATGTCGCCCGAAGCATGGGGGAGTTCATCCTCTCCAAGCGGGAAACTCCCGCTCGTTCCCTCCGCGACGCGATGCCCGCCCCTTCCCCCGGCGTCGGCCCCGCCGTCGAAGAGTTCGTCGCTCGGCTGCTCGCCATGCAGCCCGCAGATCGTTTCCAAACCGCGCTCGAGGCCCTCGTCGCCTGGCGCGCCGCCACCTCCCCGTCCGATCACTCAGGTAGGCAATGAGCAGCTCTGACCCACGCAATCGTCCCCCAGGAGCTTCCCGCGTGCCGGTCCGCCCCAGCGCCCCGGGCCAACCCGCTGCACCTCCACGACCGGCGCAAGGAGCCCTGCCTCCGCTGCCCTCGCCCGCCGCGGGACGCCCTGCACCGTCCACGGCTGCTCGCCCGGGCGCGCCTCCGCCGCGTCCCGCGAGCTCTCTCGCTGCAAAGGCTCCCCCGCCTCCCAAGCGCGCGCCGGATCCTCCGCCGCAAGACGACTTGGACGACGACGAAGCCCCGACCGGGTTCTTCGTGCATTCGTCGCCCATGGCCTATGACCCTGACGGACCGCCGTCTCCCGAACAGGCCGCGGAGGCGTTCCGACCCATGCCCGCCGCGGGCAGGCCGGCGCCGCCGGCCGCGCTCGTGGAGCAGGCTGCGCAGCTCATGGATGCGGTGGGAGACTCCGAGCCTCCGACCGCGATCGCGCAGGCCTATCAGGAAAAGATCCCGGGGGCGCCCGCGGTCCCGTCGGACGCTGCTGCGAATGTGCCGCCAGGCGGTGCGCACGCGGGCATGCCGGGGCTCCCTCCGATGCCCGGGCCTCCGCCGCGCACGATGGCCGGAACCCCGGTCGCGAAGCGCACGATGATGGGCATGCCGGCGATGCAGTACCCCGCTCCTGCTCCGCCGCCACCACCGGCCCCGCCTGCCCCCGCTTTCGGAGCCCAGCCCGTCGCCGCACCCGCCTTCCCCCATGCGGCTGCTCAGCAGCCCTTCCCGTCCATCCCGCAGGCGCCAGTCCCTCCCCCCGGCGTCATGCCCGGCCCTGCACCGATCGCCTCCGCACCCGGCATGCAGGCGCCCTTCGGCGCACCTCCCGCGATGCCGCCGCAGCAAGGCTACGCTCCGCAGCAGGCGCAGGTCCCTCCCATGGCCGCGCTGCAGCAGGCCATCTCCGAGCACGCATCGCGAGGCGGCCCGGCACTGGTCACCGACGCTCACAGCCATCCCTCGCAGGTGTCTCGTCCGTTTCACACGCCCACCGCTGCGGGCGCCGCGCAGATGCCGGACCCCGGGGCAGCGCCCGGCTGGCTCAAGGCTTTCGCGTTCGCCTCCATCGCATCGGCCATCGGCGTGCTCGCCGTGCTCGGCTGGATGCTCTCGCAGCGCCTCTGATCCACGAACCGTCAGCTCGATGCGATGTCGTCCAATCCGAGCACGACCGAGTCCCCTCCCGTCTGCTCCGCTGGCGGATCCGCGGCTGGACGCTCGCCGAGATTCAGCGGGGCGAAGACCGACCAGAGCGACGGCTCGAGGATTCCGAGCCTGGCGGCGAGGTCGGCTTTGCGGACGTAGATCTCCTCGCGCCGCCCGCCTTCCTTCTCGACCTTGAGGGCGAGCTCGGCCGCGTTGGGGGTGCGCCTGGCGATTTCCGCAACGATGGGAGCGGCGAACGCGACGAGGTTTTGGAGGAAGCCCGCGCACTGGTCCTGTTCGACGACGTCCACGCCGTGGTGTTGGATCGACAGGAGTTTCTCCTTCGCGGTCAGCACGCCACTGAGGCCCTTGCGCAGGCCCTCATCGAGGCGCTGCAAGTGCGCCGTCGCCACGGCATCCAGCGGCGCTCGATGCTCTTCCGCCTCGGGGTCGTCGAGGTAGTGGATCTGCGCACCAACCTTGTCCCCGCTCCGCTCGATCAGGATCGCGATGCTGTCCTTCTCCGTCGCCTTCCTGCGAAGGCGCAGCTCGGTGCGATCCTTCTGCAGGTCCAGGCTCCCGATGAGCTCGTCGTCGAGACTCGCCAGCTCCTGCTGCACGGAGCGGCTGAACCACCCGCGCTTGATCCCCACGGGCAACTCGACGCCGGTGGCGAACTCGCAGACCTTCCGCGGCTGACGCCAATCAGGCAGCTTCGCCGCGCTCAACTGGAACGAAATCACCAGCTCGTCGGCGTGGGCGAACACGGCGGCCATCTCGTTGCGCCCATCCACCAGACGCGTCCGCACGCTCGTGTCGATGGTCGGCAACCGAAGCAAGGAGAGCAATGCCTCCAGGCTGGAGAAGATCTCGGCTCGACGCCGTTCGACCTCGACACGCTCGATCTCCGCGTCGTTTCCCTCTGCGGCCGCGATGGTCTTCCTTGTCTCGGCGACGACCTGCACGGCCACTTCCTTGAGCCGCCTGCAATACTCGAGCAGCACCGGGTCCCCATCCGACGGAAGCGTCTTGTCGAGCCCCTCCATCGTGCTGCGGTGGAATCGGTCCAGCTCATCCGAGGAGGTCTGCCGGGCCCGTCGTGCCTCCTGCCCCTGTTCATGGAGCACACGGATTTCGGCGTCGAGCTTCGCGACCCGAGCGCCGTGGGTCACGAAGCTCTCGAGAGCACCGATGAAGTCATACGCCGGTGTAAACGGTTCCGAGTCCCCATAGAGGTACCGCATGCCGTCACGATAGACCCGGCGTGTCGCTGTGGCAATCGCTCAGCCAGGGCAATCCCCGCTCGAGCCGTGTGGTGTCACACTCAATCCTCCCTCGACGATGAACGGAGCGGCGTTTCCTGTCACCCTCACTCGGGAGCCTCGGGATGCACTTCCGCACCGTTCGCCTGCTGCTCACGCTGTCCGTTGCGGCTTGTGCCGCCGCCCCTCCTGCTCGGCACGACGTCCCTTCGGCCGGCACCGGCAGCGCGCTGCCTCCGATCCCGACTGCAGCACCGCGAGCCGAAAGACCCCCGTGGCCGTCGCAGGAGGAGATCTGCAATGCCACGCCCGCGGGCTCCGCCGCCAGCCTCCCCAACGTCGGGCCCTTCGCCAGAACGCAAGCGTCGTGCAGAGCGAACGACAGCTTCTGCGACAGCGTCGACGACGCCCCGGACCCGTCCGACACCTGCTTCGTCGCCAACGAGAACATCCAGCGCGCGGCACGCGAGTGCGTCGGAACCAACGGCGTCGACGCGTCGAATCCGCCGTGGGATGGCGCGACGCCACCGAAGTACCTGGACCGGATCGACGCCCATCTGCACCTGACGAACGACGAGCACCGGCTCCTGAAGAACAACGGATTCGTGGTGCTCGACCGACTGCCGTACGTGAGCTACGCCGCCGCATTCCACGACATCTTCCAGGAGCAACTGCCGCTCTACGTCGGTATCGACCCGATCCTTCATGCCGTGTTCGCCGGCACCGAGCGCGTGCTCGAGAAGACGGAGCGGCAACGGCTCGTGCCGGCTCTCGCGTCGTTGCTGCGCAAGGCTCGCAACACGTTGCGCCAGTCCAAGTCTCTCTACGACAGGGAGACGCTCGCCGATCTCGACGTCTTCTTGGGAGTGGCCTGGAAGCTGTCCGGGGCGACGGAACGCCAGGCCGTCGCCGGCGCATCGACGTCGAGCTCGAGCGTGCCGTCTTCGGATGCCCTCGACACGACGCCGAGGACTTCGTTGTTCGGCAACGACGCCGCGGTCGAGGAGCTCGCTTCCAAGGCGGGGGGCGAGGGAGCCCTCGAGGAGGTGCAGCTCTTCGGACGCGCCCGCATGATCGACTTCTCGCAGTTCGTTCCTCGGGGTCACTACGTGGCAATCGCCGCGGGGCCCCAAGGTCTCGACGAGTACTTCCGCGCGATGAGCTGGTTGTCGCGCATCGAGCTCAACCTCGTGTCCCGGTCCTGCAGAAGCTCCCAGCCGGGTGCGTCCGCGAATCCCGCCGAGACTCCTCGCGAAGCTCTTACGGCCATGGCCCTCGCCGAGCTGCTCGAGCGCGCCGGCGCCGCCGCAGAGCTGAGGCTTTTCGAGGAGGTGTACTCGACATTTGCCGGGCGCCGTGAGGACGTTTCTCCTTCGGCCCTTCTGCGGATCATGCGCTCGAATGGCATCTCGCTGGGCGACAAGGAGGGATTCGACAAGCTCAAGGCAGCCATCGGCAATGGATTCCAACGCACTGCCCGCACGCACTACATGCCCCACGGCTCCCCGGTCCTCCCGGTCATTGCCACCGTGTTGGGTCCGCGCATCACCCCGGACGTCGCGCCGCTCACGCGTCTGGTGCACGACGCCCTCCCCGATCGACTCGAGCTTGGCGCGGCCGACGTGGGCTATGTGCTCGGTCACGATCGCGCAGGGAGCTTGCTGAAGCAGGATCTCGAGAGGTTCCCCGGGCTGGGCGCTGCGTTGGATACGGCTCGCGCGGACCTCGCGACGCAGGCAGCGGGCCGACGCGACGTCTACGGCTCCTGGCTCCGATCGGTGATCGCTCTCGGCCCCTCTCCCCGGACCGTCGTGCCTTCGTTCATGAAGCGCCAGGCCTACGCCGACGCCAGGATGAACTCCGCGCTCGTGGGATTCGGCCAGTTGCGCCACGCGTTCGTCTTGATTGCCGCTCAGGGCTACGACGCTTACGGCTGCGAGATCCCCGACGCCTACGTCGAGCCGCTTCCCTCGGTCTTCGATGCTCTGGTCGAGCACGTGCGCGCGATGCGCGGTCAGAATCCCGGCTGGGACAAGCTCGAACGCGTGCTCGTCACGCTCCGCTTGATTGCCCGCTTGGAGGCCGATGGGAAGGCCCTGCCCGAGCCGCATCGACGCTGGCTGTCCATGGTCGCGGAGCACATCCCCGTGGGGGGGTTCTCGGACAGCGGCGAGCCGCCGAAGTGGACCGGCTGGTACTTCGACATGTTCGAGGACCGCGAGCACGGGGCGTCGAAAGCCACGGCCTTCGTCGCGGACTACTTCACACTCACCAACAAGGGAACCGTGCAGTACCTCGGCGCAGAAGGCCCCAGGCTCGGCGTGTTCGTCGTCGATACCGGCGGCGAGCCGAGGGCCATGGTCGGCCCGGTCGCGAAGGGCTTCGAGACGACTACGGCGATCGCGCGCAGGCTCGACGACGCCTCGAGTGTTGCCCACGAAGGGAAGACCGCGGCGTGGCGCGCATCGTATTCGGCCCCCGTCGTGGCGGAGCCCGCGCTCGGCCTGCAAGGGGACATCGTGTCGTGCGAGCGCGATGGCAAGCACGAGTGGCGCGCCGCGATCCGCAGCGACAGACCCTTGCGCGGCATTTCCCTCACCCTGCTCGATCACCACGCCGACCCCTTGACCGCCAGCCTGAAGGTCAATGCCTCCGACGACTGGGGCGTCTACGTGTTCGACCTCCCCCAATCGGTCGCCGCGGCGAGCTTCGGTGCCGAGGCGGTCCATCTGCGCGTCGACACGGACCAGGGCCCATGGGACTGGTCCACCGGACCGGGCGTCTACACGGAGCCCGCAGGCTACGCACACCCCCCCGAGCTGCCAGTCAGGCCGAGAGGCGTGCGAGGTTTCGCCTTCGGCGCGCCGATGCCGGAGGGCGCCGTGCAGCCAAGGTTGCCGCGGCAGGGAAGGCAGCCGATGAGCGGGGCGCTTCCCGCAGATCCTGCGCAAGCTGGGTTCTGAAGCCCATCACCCGCGTGCGTGTTGCGGGACCCGTCGGGGCGCAACGCCATTGGTGCTTTGCCGGAGTCGCGCTACCGTGCGGTCCCATGAACACACGGCTCCTTCTCGTCATGACCATTCTGATCGCCGCCTCGGGCTGCAAGCGCGGAGTATGCGAGCCTGCGCACGAGAGCGCGAAGGTCGCGCCCATCACCGGCGCCTGGGCCTCCCACAAGGAGCTCATCCCCAGCTCCGCCACGGTGTGCGGCAACATCGTGCTCAGCGACAACAAGGTGACCGATTCGCTGTCCATCGACTTTGCCGACGACCCGAACCCCTGGGTGACCATCGTGGACCACCTCGAGAAGCAGGGCTTCGACCGGAGCAGCCAGTCGATCGACGACCCGGACGCGCAGCTGGCCACACTCCGCAAGGGCGGAACGACCGTCAGAATACGCACCTCGCGCTACAAGGGGCGAACGTCGGCGGTCATGGTCCTCGAAACCAAACCGTAACGAACGTGCGTCACCCTGCGCGTGACGAGCTGCCCGCCAGCACCTGATCGCAG
Organism: Myxococcota bacterium; assembly: GCA_022703255.1. GTDB lineage: Bacteria > Myxococcota_A > Polyangia > Polyangiales > Polyangiaceae > JACRCQ01. The sequence continues at coordinate 11,204 of JAKLDZ010000167.1, forward strand.
GCCGCGGGACACGACTCCTCGGCGAGAGCACCTGCCCCAGGGCAACGCCTCTGGAGATCCACGGAACAGGGAAACGGCCCCTCGTTGAGCGACCCCGGCGCGCTGGGTTCAGTCTCTCCCAGACTGCCTGGCAAGTGAATCGGGAACACCTCTTCAAGAGCGGTACGTTTGAGAAGAAGACATGACTGCCTGACGGCTGGCCTCTGCCGGTCGTTTGGGGCACTATCGCCCTCCCAACCAAGGTGATGAATCCATGCGCATCAGATACGCACTCCTCTTGCTGCTGGGGGCTGCCATCGCTTCCGCCTGTGGAAACAGCGACGATGACCAAGGCGGAGGCTCTTCTGGCTCGGCAGGCGCATCGGGTGCGGCAGGCGCAGCGGACGACGCGGGTGCAGCGGGCGCAGCGGACGACGCGGGTGCAGCGGGCGCAGCGGACGACGCGGGTGCGGCGGGCAACGCGGGCGCGGCAGGCGC
>JAKLDZ010000168.1 GCA_022703255.1 Myxococcota bacterium
GGCGCGATCGTCGCACACCACGACAGGACGCTGCAGCGTGCGGCAGATCGCGTCGAGCCGCTCCAGCTCGACCGTGTCGGCGGAGCCGGTGAGCGGAGCGGCTGGCACCGCGACCATGCCTCCGAGCTGGCATGCCCAGAATACGGGGAGGAATCCGCTGGGAAGGGCGATGGAGATCACGACCTCGTCGCCCTTGCGAGCGCCCAGGGTGCGCAGTCCGGCGAGGCGCACGCGCGCCTGATCGAGCAGCGCGGGGTAGGGGACTCGTGCGACGGATCCGGGAGCCTCGGCGAACGTCAGGCCGTGATTCGGGTGCGCCGCGCAGGCGTGGAAGAGAAGATCGGGGAGCGTTCGCGGAGAGGTCAACGGAGCGGTCCTCGGGGGCGTCGTGGGCAGAGAGCCGGGATCAATCGACGACCATGAGCACGCCTACGCGGACCTTCTTCTCCTTGGTTGGGGCACCGGCCGAGGGGGCGGCGCTTGCCGAAGCGGCAGCGGAGGCGGAGCCGGCGGCGGAGGGATCCTCGCCGATGAAGCCCTTCTCGACAGCGGTCTTCATGTCGATTCCGGAGGGAGCCGACGACGACGAGACGTCGCCGATGAAGAGGATCGCGGCGGCGCCCTTGGCGGAGCGTCCCTTGATGATGCGCTGCATGGCGTAGTGGACGTCGGGGCCGATGCGGAACAGCGCTGCGCAATCGGTCTGGAACTGCTTGTCTTCGGCGCCTTCCATGTCCTTGCCGACGTGCATGGTGACCCTGCAGTAGTCGAACTGGGTCCACTGCTGGGGCACGGCCTTCCAGTAGGCCTTGTGCATCTCGAGGAGCTTGGCGCGATCGTGGACCTTGTTCTCGAAGATCACCTTGTCGTGATACAGGTCCTGCAGGGCCAGCGGATCGCGCGCCTTGAGGGCGTTTTCGTAGGCGCCCACGTGCTTCTGCGTGGCCACGTAGAAATCCATCGACTTGTATTCGGTGCGCACGCCGATGGACCGATCGCAGCACAAGGTCGCGCGCGAGGCCTTCTTGTCGGTCGTCGCCACGAACTGCTTGGAGGTGCACTCCTCGCCGCCCACCACGGTGAGCTGGTCCGCGGCTGCGTCGCCGCTGGCGGTCCAGGTCTCGATCTTGCCCAGCTCGGGCTCCTCCGCGCACGCGCGTCGGTATTGCACCTCCGAGCAGAGCGCCTTGCCGTGGGATTCGCAGTAGGAGTACGCCTCGGTGATCGACAACCCGACTCCACCGGGCTTGCGGTAGATCGAATAGCCCGCGGTCCACGTCTTGTCGTACGCAGCGCCCTCCTTGATTGCCTTCTCCCAGGTGGCGGGAAGCGCGGTGGCTGCCGAGGCCGACGGTGCCGCCGAGGGCGCAGCGGAGACCGTGGGTGTCGCGGATGCGGAGGTCGCGCCCGAAGCCGACGGGATGGCCGTGGTGGGCTTGGGATCGTCGCTCTTCTTGCAGGCGGCGAGGGCTACGACAACGACGGATGCCAGCAGGCAGAGAGTCCTTGTGCGCATGGCCGAAGACGCTACGGGACTTCGCCTCCGAAGGGAATGGAAAAGGCTTGGACGGCGTATTGCTGGCGTGACGGCCCGCGGTGCCGGAACGACTCGTCAGCTCCGACGCGCGCTCCACCGATGGACGCGTTGAAGGGAGTGTGGTGCGTCCGCCCGCGCGAGGCGCTCGGTCCGGAGCGGCTCCGGCGGATCCTCACAGCGCGTCGCTTGACGTCGCGTGGGCTTGGCGCTTTGCTGCCGGCGGAGATTCGCGGAGGATGAAGATGACGATTGCGTGCGGACGAAGTGCGGCTCGGACAGGAATCGGGCTTGCCATGATCGTGGGAGCCTTGTGGACCGGCCTGGCCGGGTGCGGCACCGGGGGGATCGCAGAGGCCGTGCGCCCCACGGCGAAGACCGCGGCCAACGCGATGGGCGACGAGGAGTGCCGCGATGTCAAGAACGGCGCCAAGCCCCTCGTGGTGGATTGGAACCCCGAGAAGCGTGCGGACCTCGAGGTCGCCATGCGCGACGGCGTCGCGGTGGTGTCCTACGACTGCAAGAAGCTCGAGCTGCTCACCGATTGTCACGCCGCAGGCTCCTATGGATTCAAGGGTGTGGTGCTCAAGCAGCAGCTCATCCGTCTCGAGGACTCCAACGAGATCAAGGCCAACCTGCCGCTCAACGGCGCGGCCATCGTGGCCAAGCTCAGCGCCGAGCTCGAGCGCGGCACGACCCTCGACCTCGCCACGGCTCTCGTGGGCAAGAAGATGTCGACGCGCGTCGCGGTGCCACGCGCGGAGCTGCAGGGCAAGTGCGACGGCGCCACCCACTTCGTGCGCGGAGCAGCGGTCGGCGCCTTCGTGCTCCAGACCGGCGAGAAGGCCCGTGTGGCCACCGCGGCCGAGGTCTTCAGCATCGGAGCCGCGAACAACTCCTCCAGCTCCAAGATGTCGCGTCAGGAAGACGGTAGCGTCGACGAGTGCAAGAAGGCCGTGGCCGAGAACGAGACCCCGCCTCCCAACTGCGGCGGCCTGATTCGTCTCGACCTGCTGCCCATCACCGAAGGGGTGGGCGCGAAGCCGGTGGCCGTGGACGACGAAGGCCAGAGCTGCGCGGTGGGGCTGGTGTACGCCGACGGCAAGTGCACGCGGCCGAGCTCGACGGCGACGCACAGTTGTGCGTCGGAGGATGCGGCGGATTGTGCGACCCAATGCGAGAAGAACGACGCGACGAGCTGCGGGCGTCATGCGCACCTCACGCTGAAGGGGGGCGACGCCGCGAAGGCTCGGACGCTGTTCGAGAAGGGGTGCAATCTGGGCCACGGCACCTCGTGCTCGAACCTCGGCGCACTCCAGCTCAAGGCCAATGAGCCGGCGCTTGCCGTCAAGAGCTTCGAGAAGAGCTGCTCGCTGGGTGCCGCCGTCGGCTGCTTCAATCTCGGCAACCTCCACTACGAGGGTATCGGCGTCGCCAAGGATCCCGCGCGCGCCGCAGCACTCTATCAGCAGGCGTGCAATGCGGGAAGCGCCGACGGCTGCGTGAACCTCGGCAACGCATACGACGACGGCGAGGGCGTGACCAAGGACTCGACCCGCGCCCTCGGTCTGTTCAAGCGCGCCTGCGAGGGCGATCACGGCGTCGGTTGCACCAACCTCGGCAGCATGTTCGCCGCAGGCACGGGCACGACAGCCGACGTCGCGCGCGCCCTGTCCTCCTGGGACAAGGCCTGTACTCTCGGAAGCGGCGCTGCGTGCGAATACGCCGGCAAGCGCTACAAGGCCGGCGACGGCGTCGCCGCCGATCCGGGCAAGGCTGCCGCCTATCTCGCCAGCGCCTGCAAGCTCGGCGTCAAGACCGCTTGCCAGTAGCCTGCCCCCTTCCTCCCCCACGGACCGCATCGTCCCGCAACTCGCCGTCGCTCTCTCGCGACTGTCGGGGCTGCACTGTCGCGCGACCTCGCCCCGATGCTACAATCCTCAGGCTCCTACTGCTCCCCCGAGGTCATCATGCTCCCTTCGCGCTTTCGGCGTCCACCTCTCGCCTCCTTGATCGCGTCGGCTCTGTGCTGCGCGGCCGTTGGCTGCGGTGATTCGGAGGGCGTTGCCGCAGGACCGTGGGGCACTACCCACGACGCCTCCACCGGCGATGCGGCGGCCGACGACGTCTCCGCCGACAGCGCTGTGGAGCCCGACGGTGCGGTGGAGCTCGACGTCGCGGAGCCTCCCGACGGATCGGTCCAGGTGGAGGGGGGCAACGATGGTTGTCCTCCTGGGGCCATCGCGTGCGGCGCCGAGTGCGTGGATCCGGCCACGGATCCGAATCATTGCGGAGGTTGCTGGCTCGGCTGTGCGGCGGGTGAGGAGTGCAAGGCGGGGCTGTGCACGGCTGCGGCGTGCGACGACACGTGCAGCCCGCAGGGGGCGAAGGAGTGCTCGGGCAGCGGTGTGCGCGAGTGCGCGATGAGCACCGTGATTGACGGTTGCCTCGAGTGGTCTCCGGTGACGGCATGTGCGTCGGGGACCGCGTGCGATCCCGCGAGCGCGACGTGCAAGCCTCCGTGCGGCGACGACTGCGACCCGTTCTCGCTCGTCTTGTTGCCCGACACCCAGTACTACACCAGCAAGCAGTCCAATACGGCGTCGAACACCTACCGCAAGCAGATGCAGTGGATTATCGACCACGAGCAGTCGGACAACATCCGGTTCGTGCTGCATATGGGGGACATCACCAACAGCAATGCGACGTCGGAGTGGACGATTGCGGATGCGGCGCACGACATGCTCGACGCCAAGGGGATTCCCTACTCGGTGGCGCCGGGGAACCACGACTACCTCACGAGCGGCGGGTGGGACCGCGGCGGCAGCCAGTTCGACACCTGGTTCGGCAAGAGCCGTTTCTCGAGCAAGCCCTGGTATGGCGGCAGCTACGGCAGCAGCAACACGAACAACTACGTGTTCTTCGAGGTCGGCAAGCTGAAGTTCATGGCCCTGAGCCTGGAGTACTCTCCGCGCAAGGAGGTGCTCTGCTGGGCCGAGGACGTCATCGCCCAGCACCCCGATCACCGGGTGATCATCGCGACCCACTGCTACATGACCAATGGCGGCGGCTACAGCACCGGGTGTCCCGACGCGGACTATGCTGCCCTGGGCGCCACCGGCGCCGATGTCTGGAAGGAGCTCGCCTCCCGTCACAGCAACGTCTTCCTCGTCGTCTCCGGTCACGTGGGCGCTTCCGAATACAAGGTCACGAACGGCAACAACGGCAATCCGGTCCACCAGATGGTGGTGGATTACCAGTTCGAGGGCGCCTGCTCCGCCTCCAATCCCGCCGACTGCAACCGGAGCTGTCGCGTCAAGGCCTCCAACTACACCGGCAATGGTTGGATGCGAAAGCTCGTCTTCGACCCCGTCAAGAATACCGTCCACGCAGAGACCTTCACCGTGGAGAAGGGAAACAAGAGCCTCTTCCCCAACGGTACTCCCACGCTGTTCTGCAGCGAGCTGTTCGACAAGCAGACGGGCGACAGCGGCGGTAACTACTACTCCAAGGATCCCGCGCACGCCGATCACCAGTACGACTTCCCGTACGACATGGGCGCGTCGGTGCCCTACGCCCGGGACGACCAGGGCAAGCGCGCGTTCATCGATCGCACCGCCAACAGCGCCGGCGCCGGCAACCAGCTCGCCCCGGAAATCGCTATCTCCCCGTCCGACAGCTTCGTTGCCGTCTGGCAGGACGACTCCTCACCCGACGATGGAGACGGAAATCACGACATCATGGCGCGCGGGTTCTCCGCCGGCGGCTGCTCCGGTTTCAAGGACGTCGTGGTCAACCCCACCACCACCGGTCACCAGCTCACGCCGGCCGTGGCCATGGACTCTGCCGGCAGGTTCGTGGTCGTGTGGACCGACGACGCCGACGACAACGGCGTGTATCAGATTCACGGGCGCGGCTTCAACGCCGACGGCACCGAGCGCATCGCGCGATTCACGGTCAACAGCGTGGACACGGGGCAGCAGCGCAATCCTGCGATTGCGATGGCACCGGACGGCAGGTTCGTGGTGGCCTGGGAGGACGACCCGGACAAGGACGGCAACTACCAGGTCATGGTTCGGGGGTTCTCCGCCAACGGCGCGCAGAGCTTCTCGGATCGGAGCGTGCACACCGACGCCGTCGGCACCCGCCTCGCCCCGGCCATCGCCATGGACGCCTCCGCCAACTTCGTGGTGGCCTGGCAAGACGACTCCGACGGCAACGGCAGCTATCAGATCCACATGCGGGGGTTCGACGCTGCCGGCAACGAGCGATTCGCACGCAAGACCGTCAACACGGTGGACGACGGTCAGCAGCGGAATCCCTCGATTGGAATGGCCTCCAGCGGCACGTTCGTAGTGGCGTGGGAGGACGATCCGGAGAGCGACGGGACAAGCGTCATCCTCGCGCGCGGATTCCAGGCCACCGGTTCCCAGTCGATCGCCGACTTCCGCGTCCATTCGGCCACTGGCGGACACCATCTCGAGCCCTCGGTTTCGATCCCTCCGAAGGGGGGCTTCGTGATCGGGTGGCAGGACGACGCTGACGGCAACGGGACCTGGCAGATCCGGGCCCGCAGCTTCAAGGCCGACGGCTCCCAGTGGATGGCGGAGCGCACGATCAACACCGTCGCGGCGGGGCAGCAGCGCGCGCCCCGTTTCGCCCTTGGCGACTCCGGAGCCCTCGTCGCCATCTGGGAGGACGACATGGACGGCAACGACGCCTATCAGCTCGTGACGCGCGGCTTCGACAGCCCTTGACCGCTCCTGCCCCGTTCTTCTTCCACCTCGGCCTTCCGACGGGATATCATCCGTCCCAATGGCCAACCAAGAGCGTCCCGTCTCGGTCGTGATCTTCGGTGCGCTGAACCTCGTGTTCGGCATCATCGGCTTCCTCGGACTGATCGGATCGGCGGCGATCCTGTTCAGCGTGGACCCGAAGAACCCGATGTACTCGATCCTGCAGAGCAGCGACTTCTACCGGGCGTGGCTGTGGGGCGCCTCGGTGATCGGCCTGTTTGCCACCTTCGTGCTGCTCGCCGCGGGCATCGGCCTGCTGCTCTCCAAGAACTGGGGGCGCCTGCTGTCCATGGGCTACGCGATCTACGCCATCGTGATGGGCATCGCCGGCGGCGTGGTCAGTTGGATCTACGTCACCGCTCCGCTGCTCGACAAGATGTCGGCCTCCTCCGGTCCCGAGGTCTACGGCGCCATCGGCGGCGCCATCGGTGGCACCATCGGCTCCCTGGCCGGCCTGCTGTACCCGATTGCCATTCTCGTCTTCATGACCCGCAGGCGGGTCGTGGAGTACCTCCAGCGCGCGGTCTGAGCCTCAGAACCCGGGCGCCATGCGAATCCTGTTCGTCCTCCCTTCGAGCTACGACGACGCAGGGCGCATCCTGAAGGCTTCCAAGTCCCATCAGCCTGCCCGCGCGCTCCCCTACCTCGCGGCCCTCACCCCGCGCCGTCACGACGTCCGCATCGTCGATGAGACCGTCTCCGACCTCGACCTGAACCTCGACGCTGATCTCGTTGCCATCACCGGACTGCTGCGCAACATACCCCGCGCCGTGGACATCGCTCGCGCGTTCCGAAAGCGCGGTATTCGGACCGTCATCGGCGGCGTCGCAGCGTGGGCCCTGCGCTCGTCGGTGCAGAGCGAATTCGACTGCTGTGTGGACGGCGAGGCGGACCTTCTCTGGCCGGAGATCGTTGCCGACGCGGAGCAAGGCCGACTACGGCCCCACTACGCGGCCCCGTCCCACCCCGACCTCGTCAGCCTTCCCTTCCCGCGCTACGACCTGCTCGACTTCAATCGGTATCTCGCTCCTCCCAACGACCCCAAGCACCCGATCACGTCGATCGAGACCTCCCGCGGTTGTCCGCGCTCCTGCTCGTACTGCCTCGTATCGCGCTTCTTCGGACGCCGGATGCGCTACCGCCCGGTCGGCGAGGTGGTCGAGGAGATCAAGCACCATGGCGCGAAGATGCTGTTCTTCACCGACGACAATCTGCTGATCGAGCCGGAGCGGGCACTCGAGCTCATCCGCGCGATTCGGCCCCTGGGCGTGCGGTGGAGCGCGCAGTGCGACGCGCTCTCCGCGCGCAGGCCCGGGTTGCTCAGGGCCGCTCGCGAGAGCGGCTGCCTCGCCATGGTGGTCGGCGTGGAATCTCTCGACCCCGATGCGCTGCGTTCTCTCGACAAGTCCGCCCTCGCCGACGTGAGCATCGAGGAGCTCTCCGCGGCGTTCGCGGAGGCCGGAATCGGTCTGATTGCCAGCGTCATGTTCGGCCTCGACCATGACACGCCATCCACGATGGAGGCCGCCGTGGACCGCCTCGTCGCGAATCGCGTGGACCTGCTCTACCCCTGGATCCTCACGCCGCTCCCGCGCACTCCCCTGCACGAGCGGCTCGCCGCCGAGGGGAGAGTCCTGCACGAGAACTACTCCCTGTACGACGCCTCCCACGTGGTGTTCCAACCGCGCAACATGTCCCCGCGACGGCTCGAAGAGAGCTTCTGGAGCGTCGCGAGACGATTCTATCGCTCCCTCAATGCCCTCCGCCTCGTCACCCGGCCAGGCTCCTCCTACCGGTTCCACCTCGCCGCCATGCACGCGTACTACGGCCGCCTCGTCAGGGCGGGTCGCCACCCGACAGCGTGAATGACTCGTCGGTCTGCACCTCGAGCCCCTCCGCCATCAGCAGCTCGGCCGTCACCCCGTTTCCCGCCACGAGCGTTCCCGAGAAGGTTCCGTCGCAGATCGTTCCCACTCCGCACGACGGCGACCGCGCCTTGAGGATCGCACGCCGGCACCCGGTGATCCGCGCGATTCGCAGGGCCTCCGCGGCGCCGCGGTCGAAGACCTCGGTGGCATCGTTCCCGTGCTCGGACACGACGCGTCCGTCCTTGCGTTCGTGGGCGATGCGTGGGGTGGACAGCCCTCCGAGCTGCTCGGGGCAGACGGGCACGAGGGTGAATCGCTTCGACAGCTCGATTACCCTCTCGACCGGCTTGGTGCCGCCGTCGTAGCGGCAGCGGACACCGAGGAGGCAAGCGCTCACGAGGATGGGAGGATGGGACATGCGGGGGAGGGTAGCATGGGAGGCGTGTTCCCGGGTCCAAGCGGTGCCCCGGCTCCAGGCCGGAGGCATTTCCCTGATGCCGGGGTTGCAGCCTGATCGAAGCCCACGTAGCATCGCGTCTCATGCTTGAGATGCTCGAGATATCCGGGAGCGGGGTGCGGCCGTGAGCGGTGGGGATCTCTTCGGCTGGTGCGGCGCCACGCTCGACGCCAAGTACCGAATCGACGCTGTCATCGGGGAAGGTGGGTTCGGTCTGGTCTACAAGGCCTTCCACCTCGGGCTGCGGGAGACGGTCGCGGTCAAGTGTCTCAAGATGCCCGCTGCGCTCTCGCCAGCGGATCGCGAGAAGTTCAAGGAGAGCTTCCTCGACGAAGGTCGGCTGCTGCACCGTTTGTCGAAGGCGAACGCGGGGATCGCGCAGGCGCTCGATGTGGGAACCGCGGAGTCCCCGAACGGAATCTGGACTCCGTATCTCGTGCTCGAGTGGCTCGAAGGGCGCGGTCTCGACGAGGAGCTGACGCAGCGACGTGCGGCGGGGCGCGGAGCGCTCGGGCTGCGCGCGGCCTTCGACCTGCTCTCCCCCGCGGCGCTCGCCCTCGCCGAGGCGCACAACCAGGGCATTGCCCACCGCGACATCAAGCCGGCCAATCTGTTCCTGGCCCGCGTCGGCGGTACTGTCATGCTCAAGGTCCTCGACTTCGGCATCGCGAAGGTGTTGACCGGCACCACGAGCCTCACGCATGCGCTCGAGGCCACGGGCGGCTCGATCAAGGCCTTCACGCCCCAATATGGCGCGCCCGAGCAGTTCGACTCCCGCTATGGCGGCACCGGTCCGTGGACCGATGTCTTCGCCCTCGCGCTGGTGTTCGTGGAGCTGCTGGCCGGGCGTCCCGCCCTCGACGGCCAGGACACGATCCAACTGATGGTGCAGTCGGCGAATCCGCAAGAGCGACCCACGCCGAGGCTGCGGGGAGTTTCTGTATCCCAGGCTGTCGAGGAGGTCGTGCGCAAGGCCCTCGAGGTCCAACCACGGAGCCGATTCCTCTCCGCAGGCGCCTTCTGGTCCGCCCTGCAGACCGCCGTGTACGCCGCTCCCGTCGATGCGCCCGTCGATCCGCTGCAGGTCACGATGACGGTGCCCCGCGGTTCCGGGTTGCCCGGCGCAGATGCCACGGCATTCGCACCCGCGAGCGGCGCTGCCCTGGCCGCTCCCTCCGGAAGCACGACCTCGCCGCAGGTGGCGCCGGTGATCCCTCCACCATCGCCCTCGGTCCGCCAACGGCGCAAGGGCCCTGTCGTCGCCCTCGGCCTCGCGGCCGCGGTTGTCGCCCTCGGTGGAGGCGTGACCGCGATCCTGCTCGTGCGCCCGTCTCTCGCCCCTGATTCGTCTCCGGCCGCCGCGTCCTCGACACCCGCTGCGCTCGAGTCGGCTCCCGCCGTCGCCCCTCCGGCCGCGCTCCCCAAGCCGGTGCGCATTCCCCCCGGCGCTTTCGTCATGGGCAGTGCCGACGGCGACGCTGCCGAGCGGCCCGTGCACGAAGTGATCCTCACGCGTCCATTCGTGATCGACGCGGTCGAGGTGACCGTGCAGGAGTACATGGCCTGCGTGCGGGAGCAGAAGTGTACGTCTCCGGGCGTCCACGGCCCGGGGATCGACGAGGCCGCGGTGCAGCGGCTCGGGCAGAATTGCAACTTCCTCGACGCGTCGAAGGCGCTGCACCCGGTCAATTGCGTGGACCGCACGCAGGCGGAGAAGTACTGCAAGTTCGTGGGCAAGCGGCTCCCGACGGAAGCGGAGTGGGAGTATGCGGCGCGCGGTCCCGACGGCAGGGCGTACCCGTGGGGAGCGACGCCGCCTGCGTGTGCGCGGGGAGCGTTTGGGGCCGGAGCGGAAGGCTCTTGTTCGAGGCAGGGGACCGCGCCGGCGGGGAGTCATGCTGAGGGCGCGAGTCCCTTCGGCGTGCTCGACCTGGCGGGCAATGTGCGGGAATGGGTTGCCGATGCGTGGGACGAGCGCGCCTACGGCAAGCCTGCGAAGCCCGACCCCCTGGTGGTCAATATCGCGGCCAAGGGAATCGTGCGGGGCGGCTCCTGGGATTCGGGGCCCGGCGATGTCCGCGCGGCGCGGCGCATCCCCCTTGGCCCTGGGACTGGCGACGTGTGGACGGGTTTCCGCTGTGTCGGGAGCCCTTGATTCGCAACAGCGAACCTCGCGAGGAAAGGAATGAGCATGAAGGCGAGTCTGATCTGCTGGATCGCGGTCTCCGCCGTCGTCGCTGCCGGCGTGGGATGCAAAAAGCGGGAGGAGCCCGCCGACGACCCGATCCCGCGTGTGGCCCGGTCCTCTCCCGCCGCAGGAAGCGCCGCGGCTGCGCCCGCAGCGTCCTCCGCCCCCGCGGCCCCGTTGCCTCCGGTTCCGGACCGCAAGCTCCCCGCCGGCAAGATCGCCGGCGAGAGCACCTGGCTGCCCGCGTTCAAGCTCGTTCGCCTCCCGGGCGATGCGGGCCTGACCTGGCTGGAAGCCCACGCTCTCTGCGCCTCCGAGAGCCGCGAGGTGTGCACCGAGGCGCAGTGGAAGCGCGCCTGCGGCGAAGACGACTCCATCGGCAAGAGCGCGTCGTGGACCATGACCTTCGACGGCAAGCGCGGATTCGTCGTGCGGGGCGGCAACTCCTGCGCGACCCGCACCGTGTCCCCCGGCTTCGAGAAGAGCCCCTCCCGCGGCGCACTCTGCTGCGAGCCTGCCATTGGCATCGAGACCTCCAACGCCAATCCCGCCTTCCTCGGAGCCGTTTCCGCCAAGCTCGCCAAGTTCGAAAAGGCACTCAACCAGCGCAGCGCATCGTCCCTCACGGCCGTGTGCGACGACGAGCTCGAGTTCTACGGCAAGCCCCGCGCTACCCGCGACCAGGTCGAAAGCCTCTTCGCCGGCTCGTTCCGTCAGTGGCCCGACCAGTGGGCCGTTCACAACGTCTGCAACGTCTCCCTCCAGCTCAAGGGAGACCCCGATACCGACTCCTGGACCGCCGAGTGCGACAAGCTCGTGTATCGCGGC
>JAKLDZ010000169.1 GCA_022703255.1 Myxococcota bacterium
GGAGGACGTCGCCGACCCCGCGCGCGACATCGCCTTTCCCGAGTCCGTGGTGTCGCTGTTCAAGGGCGAACTCGGCTTTCCGCCCGAGGGTTTCCCGAAGGCGCTGCAGGACAAGGACGCGATGGTGCGCACGCAGGCTGCCTATGCGCTGGGAGACGCGCGGATGTCGGGGGCGCTGCCGGCGCTGCAGATGGCGATGGAGGACGATCATCCGGGGGTGCGTCAGGCGGCGATCGACGCGTTGGGGATGATCGGCGACGATCGTGCGACGGCGCGGCTGGTGCGGGCGCTGGGCGACGATCGCGCGGAGGTCCGGTTCCAGGCGATCATCGCGTTGTCGCGCGTTTCGCCGAAGGACGCGCGGTCGTCGGTGTTGGAGCTTGCGAAGGACGACGATCCGCACGTGAGGTATGTGGCCGTGCGGGTGTGCGAGGAGATCTTCTCGGGGGAGCAAGGGACGGCGAGCACGGCGATCGAGCTGGATTCCACGGTGGAGCGTGCAGCGGAGCAGTGGTTGACGGACATCGACGAGCCAGTGCGGGTCGCGGCCGCGATTCTGCTTGCGAGGGCGGGGAACCTGGCGGGGAAGAGTTCCTTGGTGCGAGCGGTGGAGGGGCGGGTAGAGGGGCTGGATCCGGAAGACGCGACTGCGGCGATCGAGTTGGCGGGAGCGTTGGGGCTTCAGGAGACCCGAGAGGCACTGGAGCGGATGGCGTTCGCGGTGGTGCGGCGGTGGCGTCCGGATGCGGGATCGTGGATGGCGTTGGTGGCTCTGGCGCGGATGGGGCATGTCGAAGCGCGCGCACGGATCCTCGGGGGACTGAGAGCCTGGTCGCGGGATCGAAGGAATGCCGCGGCCGCGGCGGCAGGTCAGGCGCGGCTTCGGGAGGCAGCTCCGGTGTTGGCGGCGATGCGCGGGGATGCGTCGCGGCTGGATCCGGAGGTGCTCGAGGAGGCATTGCGCCTCATTGAAAGGGGCGAAACGAGCCCCGTCGCAGACTCGGGTGAATGACCGAGGTGTCTTGCCCGTCCCTCCGGAACCGGCTAGAAGCGGCCGCGTAGCATCAGAAAACGGTTTGCGCGGGCACGGGGCTCGCGTCACCATGGGAACGAGGCAGGATTCCAGGGTGCTCGAGGCGCCCGGGTCGTACTTCATAACCTTTCCCCGCGAGGGGCTTTCAGGAGGCGAACGATGACGAAGTCTTGGTTGGCGTTGACGGCGGTGGCCAGTCTGCTGGGCGCGATGATGGTGGTGGCTTGCGGCTCGGACGACAGCGAGGAGACCAACGCGGCAGGGGCGGGAGGGACCGCTGGCAAGGGCGGCTCGGCCGGCAAGGCGGGAGCATCGGGCAAGGCCGGTTCGGCCGGTGAGACGCAGCAGGGTGGCAGCGCTGGGACGGCGGGGTCGGCCGGTGGTGGGGAGCCGACGATGAAGCTGGGCGCCAAGTGCAAGGCCGACACGGACTGCAGCGAGGGGCTGATCTGCGCGCTCCCGTCGGCGACCGACTGGATGGGCGGCGGACCGGCGCACGGCTACTGCACGAAGGACTGCACGCAGGACGGCGACGACGCCTGCACGGCGCTCGATCCCAACGCGTTCTGCATCGGGCTCGGCGAGGAGGCTGGCGCGAAGGCGTACTGTCTGCAGGGCTGCACGGTCGGCGGCACGGACTCCGAGGACGGGTTCGATTCGAAGAAGTGCTGGGGTCGCGCCGACGTGGCCTGCTACCCGTTCAGCTCCGGGAGCACGGAGATCTGGGGATGCTGGCCGCTGTGCGGTGACGACACGGATTGCCCGTCGGGCGTGCCGTGCGATCGCGAGTGGGGCATGTGCAACCCGTCGTACAAGGGTGGCCTGCCGCTCGGCTCGAACTGCACCGAGTGGAACGACAGCGAAGGCGACGCCGGCGCCAAGTGCATGGGCTTCTGCACCGACTGGACGAAGACCGACGAAGCAGGGGCGGACGATCCGGACAACCAGGTGAACATCTGCCTCGAGACGTGCGTTGTCGGCGATCCGAACGCGTGCGGCATCGAGGACTCACTCGGCCTGTGTCTCTGGGTGTCGGACTCGGCGGCGAACTACGGCGACCTGGGGTTCTGCGGGCAGATGTGCTCGACCGACGCGGACTGCCTGGACAAGAAGGACAACGTGTTCTGCGACACGGAGACTTTCGGTGAGTACGGCATCGGCTTCTGCGATTGGGAGTACGGCAAGGGGCCGGACACGGACGGTGGCACGCCGGACGCCACGCCTGACGCGGTGGAGCCGGACGTGGTCGAGACCGACGTGGTGCAGACCGACGCGGTCGAGACCGACGTGGTGCAGACCGACGTTGTGGTTGACGACGTGGTGCAGACCGACGCAGCAGCGGACTGACGCGCGCGATCGGGGCGAGACGGCGCGTGCGTCGGAAGGCGTACGCGCCGTTTGTCGTTTGGAATTCCGCCATGAGAATCGTGCTTTCGATCGCCTTGCTTTTCGCGGTGGTGCCCGCGTGCACGTGCGCGGAGGAGCCGCCGAAGCTGGAGCGGTCCAAGGACCCGGTCAAGCTCGACCGCCCCAAGTTCCACCCGCGTTTGCCGAAGCGGGTCACGCCCGACATGGCGCGCACCGACGCGGGTGCGAATCCACAGTAGCGAGGCACGGAGCCTGCCCGATGCGCGGGCAGCGTCGAGCCCCACGCGAACGTGCTACGATCCGACCATGATCGGGCGCGTGCTGGTGGGCTCGTGGGTGATGCTGATCGCCGCGCTGGCGATTGCGTCGTGCTCTTCGGAGGGAGACGCGCCGGTGCAGGCGCAGGGGGGAGCAGGGGGGCAGGGGGAGGGGGGAGCTGGCGGTACGGATTCCGGCTGGGACGGGGCGGCGGAAGATGTTGTTTCGGAACCCGAAGCATCTGCGCCGGTATGCCCCGCGGGATCCTGGGGGACGGTTCCGAACACCGAATGCGACTTGATTGGGCAGGACTGTGCGTTGGGCAAGACGTGCGCACCGCTGCAGCAGAGTGGCCAACCGACGACCCAGTGCATTGCGTCGAACAACGGCTTCAAGACGCGTGGCGAGACGTGCTCGAAGGTGGCGGACTGCGCTGCGGGGCTCAAGTGCATCTTCGGCTACTGCGGGCCCTACTGCTGCAAGGAAGACCAGGCTGCGATCTGCGGTCCGGGCGGGCTGTGCAACGTGACCGTCGCGGTGGGCAACACGGGGGACAACTTCGTCTACGTGTGCTCCTACCTCAAGCCGTGCACCTTGTGGGCGGGGGAGTGTCCGGCGGGACAGGCCTGCCAGGTCATCGGGGAGGACGGCTCGGGGGCGTGCGTGCCGCCGGCGGGAGAGGTCTTCAAGAACGAGGGTGAGCCGTGCGAGTCGCTGAACGACTGCGGTGACGATCAGATCTGTCTGGGGGCGCTGGCGACGGCGGCGTGCCGGTACTTGTGCATGCGATCGAAGCCTCCGTGGTTGGCGGAGATGCCGGTGTCGCCTGCTCCTGGGGAAGGCGGCTGTCCGCAAGAGCAGAAGTGCGCGGCGCTGGCCGACGTCCCGACCTGGCTGGGGGTCTGCAAGCCCTGAAACGCGCTCGTTTCGAGCGCCGCGAGCCCTTTTCGTTTGTCCCGGGTGACCGTCGGGGGCATAGGCGAGGTGTGCGCCTCGGTGGGCGCGTCGAAAGGCCGGAAGATGACGACCAAGACCTGTGATGCGATCGTGATTGGCGGCGGGCCCGGCGGGTACGTGTGTGCGATTCGCCTCGCGCAGCTCGGCCAGAACGTCGTGTGCGTCGAGAAGGAAGAAGTCGGCGGCGTGTGCCTCAACTGGGGCTGCATCCCGTCCAAGGCGCTGATCTCCACGGCCCACGCGTGGGAACGCACGCGCGCCGGCGCTGCGATGGGCATCCGGACCGAAGGGGCGACCCTCGACGCCGGGGCGATGCAGGACTGGAAGAACGGCATCGTCAAGAAGCTGACCGGAGGCATTCGCCAGCTCTTCAAGGCCAACAAGGTGCAGCTCGTCATGGGGACGGCGCGGGTCGTCGGACCGACCGCGGTGGAGGTGACGCTGCCGGACGGGAGCAAGGAGCAGTACGAGGCAGGCAAGGCGATCGTGGTGGCGACGGGGGCGACGACGATCGAGATTCCGAGCCTGCCGTTCGACGGCAAGCAGGTGATCCGACCGCGCGAGGCGGTGGGGCTGCGCGAGGTGCCCAAGCGCCTGTGCGTGATCGGTGGCGGCGTGATCGGGATGGAGCTGGGCACGGTGTTCCACAAGCTCGGCAGCGAGCTGACGATCGTGGAAGCGCTTCCGCAGCTTCTGACGGGGATCGATCCGGAGTGCACGCAGGTGGTGGAGCGCAAGCTGACCCGGAGCGGCGCGAAGGTGATGAAGAGCGCCAAGGCGTTGGGCTACGAGAAGCAGTCCGACGGCTCGCTGCTGCTGAAGGTACAGGTGGGGGACAAGACCGAGACGGTGGCATGTGACACGTTGCTGGTTTCGGTGGGGATGCGACCCAACGGCAAGGGGGTGGGGCTTGTCGAGGTGGGGGTGAAGGTCGACGAGCGGGGGTTCGTGCCGACGGACGCCGAGGGGCGGACGAACGTACCGACGATCTTCGCGATTGGCGACGTGAGCTCGATGCCGATGCTGGCCCACAAGGCGTCGAAGGAAGGCGAGGTCGTGGCGGAGGTGATCGCCGGGCGCAAGGCAGCGAAGGACTGGACGGCGATTCCTGGTGCGATCTTCACGGAGCCTGAGATTGGCTCTGCGGGGCTCACGGCGGATCAGGCGAAGGAGCGGGGCTACGAGGTCGCGGTGGGCAAGTTCCCGTTCGCGGCCCTGGGCAAGGCGATGGCGATCGGGGAGACCGATGGCTTCGTCAAGGTCGTGACCGACAAGAAGACCCGCAGGATCCTCGGGGTTCACATCGTGGGGCCTTCGGCGACCGATCTGATTTCCGAAGGGATGCTGGCGATCGAGATGGGGGCGGTGGCCGACGATCTAGCGTTGACGATGCACCCGCATCCGACGCTGGGAGAGGCGATGATGGAGGCTGCGGCCCATTCGCTGGGGCACGCGATCCACATGATGAACCGCTGAGGCGCGTCGCGGTCACCTTCTGCCGCGGAATCCCATCATTCCTTGGACCACGCTTTCGCTCTCGCGGGCGACCTCGTCGTCCTGCTGCACCCGGTCCGCACAGTCCTGGCACATCTTCTTCTTCTTGCCGTCGACCTTCACGGTCACCAGCTCGTCGACCTCGTTGTCGCATTCTTTGCACGTCGGCATGTCCGTTGGCTCTCCTTCAAGGAGTAGTATGGTAGTGCGAAGCGAGGGCCACGTGGGTGCTTTACAGCAGCCCGCGTTGCAGGCAGGTTCTCCGGGAGCCTGGCGGGAATCGTCGACGCAGGGGTTTCACATGGGAATCTTCGATCGGATGGGGAAGGTGTTCTCGAGCAACGTCAACTCGCTGCTCGACAAGGCGGAGGATCCGCGGAAGTCGGTCGATCAGCTCATCGAGGAGATGGGCGAGCAGATCCGCAAGGGGCGCCAGGAGGTGGTGAGCGCGCTCGCGGCGGAGAAGCAGCTCAAGCAGAAGGTGGTGGAGCTCGACGCGCAGATCGACAAGTGGCAGCACCGTGCGGAGCTTGCGGTGAAGGCGCAGGACGAAGCGCTGGCGCGGGAGGCGTTGCTGCACAAGAAGCGGCTGGTGGCGGATCGCGACAAGGCCGAGGCGCTGCGCGCCGAGCAGCGGGGGATCGCCTTGCGGATGAAGGACGATCTGGAGCGGGCGGGGGCGAAGCTCGAGGAGCTCAAGTCGCGCAAGGGCACGATTGTGGCCCGCTACGAGCAAGCACGCGCGGGGGGAGGCGCGGAGGCGTTGGGGGCGAAGGGGACCGGGCCGACGCCGTTCGACGAGTTCCAGCGCATGGAAGAGAAGATGGAGCGGGCGGAGCTCGAGACCGAGTCGATGCAGGAGGCGAAGGCCGCCCTCGACCCGGGGCAGGCACGGGGCGGATTGTCCGCAGAGGAGCTCGAGGCGCGTTTCGAGCAGCTCGAGCGAGGCGGCGCATCGGCGGGAGGCAAGCCTGCAGGGGACACCGACGTGGAGGACGAGCTCAAGGCGCTCCGCAAGAAGTTCCGGGTGGGTTGAGGGCTGCGGGGGATCGATGGCCGAACGGATCGTCGTCAGTCTGCGAGCGCGCAGCCGGAGCCGCGAGTTGTCGGGCCCGGGAGCCGGGCTCGACGAGATCCGTTTGCTGCTCAAGCGGGCAGAGGCGATGGGGGCGTCGGTCTGTTCGTGGGGCCCGTCGACGGTGTCCTTCGCATTTGCACCGGAGGATCTGGAGGACGCGATCGAGTTCGTGACGGGCGACGACGCGCAGGGAGCGCGCGAGGCGATTTCGGTCGGTGTTTCGCGCGGAGAGCTCTCGCTGCTGCTCGACTGCCGCGGGGCCGTGGGGCTGGGACGCGGCGCGTCGGTCTCGCGCTCTCTGGCGCTGGCCCGGCTCGGGCGCGCGGGAGAGGTGCTGATCGACTCGGAGCTCGCGGCGTCGTCGCGGACGCCCCTGGCGACGCAGGGCACCCGGTTGGCGAGAACGGAGGGGCGGGAGCTGCGGGGTGTGCTGCTCGACCTCGAGGGGCGCTTGCGATCCACGGCGGGGGAAGTGTCGTGGAGCGTGCTGGAGCCGTCGTTGCTCGGGCGCGCGACCGAGTTGCGGAAGATGTCCTTCGCACCCGGCTCCCTGGCCGTGGTGCGAGCGGACCCGGGCGTGGGCGGCACGCGCTTCCTGCGCGAGTGCGTCGAGTCGGCGGCCGCCCGATGCCTGTTCGTCAACTCACTGGGCTTCTCCTCCGAACCGTTGGGGGCGTTGCGCCGGGCGCTGTCACGCGATGCTCGCCAGGGCGGTCTGGTGAGTCTGCCGCATGACGAGAGCAAGGTCCTCGCAGCGTTGCTCGACGGCAACGGGACCGATCCGGCTGCGGCGGCCTATCTGCTCGAGGAGTGGCTCGCGCCCCCGGGGGCGCATGAGCCCGGGCTCGTGGTCGTCGACGACGCGGCCGAAGTCGACCCCTCGACCCTCGACGTGATCGCCTCGTCGATCCTGGGCGCCACGCGTCCGTTTCGCTGCATCGCGCGGCTCGACACGCGGACGCCGCTCCCGCTGCAGTTTGCCCCGTTGCCCCCCGGCCCGGAGACTGTGCTCGGGCCGCTCTCCCGCAGCGACAGCGAGAAGCTGGTGCATGCGATGATGGGCAAGGTGGAGCCGGGACCGTGGGCGCAGGAGTGGGCTCACCGGGGGGCAGGCGGACCTCTCGCCATCTCCGAAGCGCTGCTCGAGGCCCTCGACTCGGGCGAGCTGTCCGCCTCTCACGGGGGCGTGAAGGTTCGTCCGCGATCGATCCCGCGCGGCAGCGTTCTGGACGCGCGAGACTGGATTGCCCGTCGATGGGCCCATCTCGACGGGGAGTGTCGTGCGCTGTTGTTTGCCGTCGTAGTCCTGGGCGGGGATGCGTCGGTGGCCACGACCTCGCTGCTGTTGCAGGCTGCGGCCGATGCGCCGGTGGATGTAGCGCTCGTTTCGGAGCGCTTGATCGACCTGCACTGGCTCGTGGAATCCCAACCCGACAGAATCGCGGTTCCGTCTCGCACCCACGCCGCGGTGATCGCCGAGTGCCTGCCCGACCATCGCCACGCCGCATGGCATCGCGCCGCGTCGATCGTGATCGAGAACTCCGAGTCGGGGGTCGTCCGCGCCGAGGCAGCGCGGCAGGCTGCGCTCGCCGGAGACCGACGCCGGGCGGCTCGCTTGTACGTCGAGGCGGCGCGCATCGCCTCCGATGCGGGCCTCGAAGCGTGCGCGCTGGAGCTGCTGGGTGCAGCGCGCGCGGCAGATCCCGCTCGCGTCCGCGGCGCGGACAGCGCAACACCCGGTCCCGTTGCGGTGACCCGGACGGCTTCGACCCATCCTCCCATCTCGAACTTCGCAGCAGCTCTGGTTCGCAAGGCACAGCAGGAGGGGCGTTCCTCGTATCCGCCGATCGAGGCGTCTGTTGCGGAGTCCAGCTTGGACCGGGCCGTGATTCCGAAGCCTCCCACGCTGCCGGACCTCGTGCGCGCTCCGATGGGCGAGCCCACGATCCAGGACAACGCTCCCGAACCGCGTCAGCCGATGGCTTCGATCCTCCCCCCGGAGACGTTGATCAAGGTGCGCGAGGTGGACGAGCTGGCGGCGAGGTTGCCGCTGACTGCGCGGGAGGCCCTGAGCAACAGGGATCTCGGGCCCCTCGAGCAGCTCGCCGGAAGCGAGGCGATGTCGGGGGACAGGCTGCGCGTGGTCGAGCGGGTCCGCGCGATGGTCGCGATCGACAAGGGGCAGGATCGCGGCGAGGCCCTGCGCGTGCTGCGCGAGGCGTGCAAGCAGGCCTCCGGCCGCGGCCTCATCGAGCAGTCCCGCAGCCACCTGGCTCTCGCCATCGGCCTTGCCCGCACGGGTGCCGGTCTCGAGGCGCTGACCGAGACCCTCGAAGCTCTTGCCCGCGCGAGGGAGGCCAGGAGTGCCATCGCCGAGACGGCGTGCAAGGCGTTCGTGCGCGTCCTGTACGAGCGCTCCGGTCAGAAGACGGAAGCCGCCGCCTGGGAGTAGGCGCGGTATCGGAAGTGTATCGGGTCAGGGGGGCTGTCGACCCGCGACCGGGCGTCGCGGATGCGTCGAGTCGCGCGTGCGCAGGCCTAGAACGAGTAGCCGATGGTGAACAGGAACCTGGGGAGGGTGCCGCTGAGCTTGATCGACGGCTCGTTCGTACCTTTGGTGTCGTCCTTGACCTTGACCCACATCAAGCCGCCGCCGCCGCCGATGGTGAAGCCGCCCTTTGCGACGTACTGCCCGCCGATGTCGAGGGCCATGCCGTACAGAGACGAGGACGCGGAGGTTTCGGTCGTCCCCGCGGAATTCGTCAGCTTTTCGGTGACCTTCATGTTCATGTAGACGAGCGACGGTCCGACGAAGAAGCCGTTGGCGCCCCGGTCGCCCGTGTAGAAGTGGTAGCCGAGCTCTCCGCCGAGGTACCGGAAGGAGGTCTCGCTCTTGTTCGAGTCGAAGTTCGAGTTCGCGCTCAGGGTCCAGAGGCTCGGCACGACGATGATCGCGTGGTGTCTTGCGGGGAGGTACTCGAAGTTCACGCTCCACCGGCCGACGAAAATGGAGAGCGGGTTGGCGGTGATGGCGACGTGCTTGAGCTTCGGCAGGGTCTGTCCCTCGTCGTCGACCTCGGCAGAATCCACCGCGGGGGTCTCGGCGGGGGCCTCCGTGGTGGGGGCGGGACCCGGAAACGAGGCCTCGGTCGGCGCGGGCGCCGGGGGATCGTTCGCTGTGGCATCATCTGCCAGGGCGTCGGGCGCGAAGGCAACGAGCCCTGCCGCAGCAACAGCGAACGCAGGTACGTACGACTTCTTCATCGAGTGAGTCCTCCAAGCGAGCGGGAGACGTGCGAGTGGAAACGATACGGCCGAGTTTCTCCCCTGCTACGCAGTCGTGCGCGATTCCTTCCGTCCGAATTCAAGTGCCGCTCTCGAGCTCTCGAAGAATGGTCGCCACCGCTTCGTACATCGCGGCTGGGATCGCGTCGCCCTCCTGCAGCGCCGCCAGCGCTCGGGCGACCGGAATGTCCTGAACCACAGGGATCCCGTAGGCGCGCGCCGCATCCACAATCCTGCGCGCCAGCTCCCCCTCCCCCTTCGCAACCAGCATCGGGGCGTCGTCGTCCTCCTCCCGGTAGCGGAGCGCGCTGGCCAGGCGAGTCGGGTTGACGATGACCACGGTGGCATCGCGCACGGCGTTGACGGTCGCCGCAGCGAGCAGCTCCTGGTGGGCGCGCTCCCGGGCGGACTTGAGCTGCGGATCGCCTTCGCTCTCGCGGTGCTCGCGCTGTACCTCCTGTCGGGTCATTCGCAGCCGCGAAAGCCACGTGCGTCGTGTGATCACCAGATCCACGACGCCCAGGGCGAGGACCACCAGGACGGCATCGCGCACGATGGATCCGGCGATCGACCCGGCGGCGATCGCGGCCGCGTGGAGATTGCCCGTAGCGTTCGCGAGGTCGGGGAGGCGGTCCTCGAGGCGCCGGACCACGAGCCACCCCACGACCACCGCGGTGAGCAGCGCTCGTGCCACAGAGAAGGCGCGCTGCGGAGAGAACAGTGACTTGGCGAGTGCAGCGGGGGAGAGTCGATCGAGCTTGGGGGCGATGCGGGCAGGGGCGACGAGCGCGCGGGTCTGCACGACGCCGACGAGCGCAGCGGCGGCAGCGACGGCGAGCAGCAGGGGCGCGCAGAGGGCGACCCCGGTGCGCAGGGCGAAGGTGGCGGAGGGGATTGAATCGGGGTGGGCGAGGATCCCGACGAGCATGCTCCGGACCGCGGATGCGGAGGCTCGGACGACCCCTGGAGCGAGCGACGCGGCGACCACGAGGGCGACGGCACCCATCAACGCCGACGAAACGGGTGCGTCGCCGTCTCGCCGAGCCCGCTCGAGCCTGCGTGGGGTCGGCTCCTCGGTCTTCTCGCTCATGGGAGCAGGTCGCGCAGCTCGTCGGCGAGGGTGGCATCGAGCCCCGCAACGA
Source organism: Myxococcota bacterium (assembly GCA_022703255.1). Classification (GTDB taxonomy): domain Bacteria; phylum Myxococcota_A; class Polyangia; order Polyangiales; family Polyangiaceae; genus JACRCQ01. The sequence continues at coordinate 10,616 of JAKLDZ010000169.1, forward strand.
GCCGATGCGCACCGGCCTCGATCAGCGAGGGAGCATCGTACATCCCGGTGGGCACGGCGACGCAGAGCGCGCCGATGTCGAGCGCGGCGCGCACATCGTACGGCGTGTCGCCCACGATGATCACGGGCAGCGATCCTGTCGGATCGCACCGCGAGACACCGACGCGCAGCACCTCGTCGCGGGTGTCGGCGTCGTCGCCGTAGCCACCTCGATCGAGATCGAACAGATCCGCGAGCCCGGCGCTCTCGAGCTTGGCCTGAGCGCCGAGGCGGACGTTGCCGGTGCCGAGCCCGACGATGGCGCCGCGGTCGTGCAGGACGCGGACCGCCTCACGCACACCGTTCAGGGGTCGGTAGGGCCGTTGTCCGATGCGAGACCGGAGGGCTTCCACGTAGCGGCCGACGAAGGCGTCGAGCTGGTGGGGGGAGGGGGAGGCAGCGCCCGAGGCGACGAGCATGTCGCGGGCGATCTGGCGATCGGTGCGCCCGGCGAACTCCACGCGTCGATGCAGGCCGTCCTGACCGGTGACGGTGCGTGCGCAGGCGGCCATGGCTTCCACGCCGGCGCTGGGTCCGGTGGTCGGACCGGTCAGCAGCGTGCCGTCGATGTCGAAGAGCACGACGCAAGCGAGGCGGGCGTGGGATTGCACGGTGCGACAGCTAGCGCACATGCCGGGGCAGGGGGCAAGCGGATCAGCGCGCGAGGTGCCAGGTCAGGCCGACGGCGAGGGCGACGGTGGCGGCCATGGTCAGGGTGATCGCCATCGGGTGGCGGTCGATGATGCGGGTCCACTCGCCCGAGACGCGCTTCATGAAGGTGATGTGGCACTGGATCGGCACGCGCAATGCCTCAATCCATGACGATCTTCTCGCCGTTGGGACCGACCATGATGGCGGAAGGCTTGATGTCCCTGTGGACGGCGCCGTCGAGGCAGCACGGTCGTGCGGGCGGTCGAGGTGGCACGGGAAGGGATCGCCGAGGCCTCGACCCTGGCGAGGGATTCGACGCAGAGGGTGGCT